>JADGAQ010000141.1 GCA_015231925.1 Magnetococcales bacterium | reverse complement strand
CGCGTGGGGCGGGAGGCGAAGCAGCATATCGCCGAAAAGAGCGACAGCAACGCCTTTCCCATTCTGCCGCAGCGTTTCGTGGCGGACCTGCGCCGCGTCATGCCCGAAGACGGCATTCTGGCCCTGGACAACGGCATGTACAAACTCTGGGTGGCGCGCAACTACCCGGCTTACCAACAGAACACCGTGCTGCTGGACAACGCCCTGGCCACCATGGGGGCGGGATTGCCGTCGGCCATGGCGGCCAAACTGACCAAACCGGCGTGCAAGGTGGTGGCGATTTGCGGCGACGGCGGCTTCATGATGAGTTCCCAGGAGCTGGAGACGGCGGTGCGACTGGGGCTGGATCTGGTGGTGATCGTGCTGAAAGACAACGGTTACGGCATGATCAAGTGGAAGCAGGAGCATATGGGCATGCCCTCCTTCGGCCTTGACTTCGGCAATCCCGATTTCGTGCAGTATGCCGAGAGCTTCCGCGCTCACGGCCATCGGGTCAACGCCACGGAGGAGTTCGCTCCCCTGCTGTCCAGGTGCCTGGAGAGTCCGGGGGTGCATGTCATCGATCTGGCCATCGACTATTCGGAAAACGCGGCGGTGTTGATCAAAGAGTTGGAAGAGAAGGTCTGCTTGATTTGAGCTTCTGCCTGAAAGAGGGGGGCAGTAACTGCGGCTGGGGTGATCCGATGGTTGGTGTCGTGGTCCTCGGGTCACCCCAGGTTCAGGGCTGGGAGTGTGGCACGAAGGCCGCACTCTCCTGCAGATGGCTCCTGACCTGGGCTACAAAAGTGTTGGCGTGGCGCACCGCAGTTTCGGCCTGTTCACCGTCGACTTGGCTCAAATCGTCGTAATCAGCCTTTTGCCTTTCCAAAAATGTGGTGTGCAGCCACTTGGAAAGATCCCTCGCGAAAATTCCGTTGCGTACATACTCCCGGTCGAATAAGGCAATGGCCCCGCTGTGTTTGGAGGTTCCCAAGCCTTTGGCGATGAGCAACGCCAGTACGGCATAGAACATGGCGTAATAGGATCGATTGACCGAGGCCCGATAACGTTTGCCTTCCAACAACAGAGTCGCGTCGGAAAGAGACTCTTCCGCCTGTTCCATGCGGTGAGCAATAAGGATGTGTCGCGACTCCTCCCCGGTCATGCCACCATGCCTTCCCGCAAAATGGTGCGAACCAAGGGGCTGGCACTGCGGGGGCCGGAAAAAAATTCCCCGGATGCGTAACACAACACCGAGATGACCAGTCCATGTGCGAAACCCTCTTCCCAGGCGATTTCCCGAATGCGATCTTCCGTGGCCCGGTCCAGAGTGTCCACCACGACGCACAGGTCAAGGTCGGACTCTTCGGTGGCCGTTTCCCGGACGCGGGATCCATAAGCCCAGACACGGGCCTCGGGGCGCTCCTGTCGCAGGGTCCGGACAAAGGATTCGAGGAGTTGTACATCCTGGGACAGCATCGGGCATTCCTCCAAGGGGGTATTCCTTGGGAAGATTACTCTGATTGACCCCACTGTTCAATCATCGTGGCGGTGAATCTCGGGCAAGGAGCAGTGGCTTGACCGGTACTCAACTCGGCAGGGCCTTTGATTGCAGCGCCCTATAAAGTGCTTCGCAACGGGCCTCGTTTTCCGGATCGTTGGCGGCGCGAAAGCCGAAGCCGTTCCATTGGTAAAGGGCGGTTCGGGTCTCCTTGTTGGCCGGGTCGAGCCGAATGAAGGAGTCGGCCCGATGCAGGGCGCAGAGCCGGTGCAATCCATCCCCTGCCGGCATGGCTTGGGCCTCAATGAGAGGCCAGGCCAGGGCGCTGCCGCGCCAGCGGGCCACCAGACCCCGGTCGGCCACCTGATAGACGTAGGGACGGGGCCCCTCCTCCCGGTCCAGGGAGGAGGGGTGCCTTTCGATGCTCAACAGCAACGGCGGTTTGTCGGCCTCGAAAGAGACCGCTTCCAGGGAGAGCAGATGGCGGGCGGCGCTTTTCCAGGAGCGGTGGTCCGGGGAGGTTCCTTCCAGAACCAGGGGCGCGGTGAGCAGTCGCCCCGCTTCACCCCAGGGGCGGAGGTGATGGTTTGCCAGGTGCAGCCCACCCCCCGCCGCAATGCGGCAATCGGCGATTCCCGTCGTCGTCGCGTTTTCCCGGTGGGGGAAAAAGGATCCGGGAGCGGTGGTTGTTGTTACGGCGTCGCAGCTCAGATACGAGTCCTCGATTCGGCAATCGGCCATCAAACCTTGCCGGGTTTGGGGATACTTCTGGTCAAACAGATGGTTGCCCAGGGAAAAGAAAACCGGGCGTCCCTTCAGACATTGAGGGGCGATGGGTACATGGGGGTGATGCCCGATAATCAGATCCGCTCCCTGTCCGATTAACCATTCGGCCAGTTCAATCTGCTCCGGCTGAGGCCAATCCCGCAATTCCGCTCCCCAATGGATGAAAACCACCACCCAATCCGCAAGCGTTCTGGCCAGACGCAGTTTTCGGGCGCTGTCCAGGGAAGGGGCGGGATCCTGCCGGCGATTCCTGTCCCCGATGCGGTTGAGGGCCACCAAACCCAGGGTGTGCTGCCCCAGGCGGACGAATCCGGGAGAGGTGGCGAAATCGAGAGAGGCCACTCCGACCTTTTCCAGTGCGGATCGGGTCTGCAGACGGCCTTGTTCACCCAGATCGCCCGCGTGGTTGTTGGCCAGGCCAACGGCGGAAAAACCGGCTTGCCCCAAAGCTGAGAGCCTGGATGGGT
Source organism: Magnetococcales bacterium (assembly GCA_015231925.1). Classification (NCBI taxonomy): domain Bacteria; kingdom Pseudomonadati; phylum Pseudomonadota; class Magnetococcia; order Magnetococcales; species Magnetococcales bacterium. The sequence continues at coordinate 8,296 of JADGAQ010000141.1, read as the reverse complement.
CAATTCGGAAACAGGGCGTGGGGCTTCGGGAGTCGCAGTCCGTCTCTTCACCGCCCACGGCTCCTTCGAAATTGGCCATGGCGAATGTGGCCTGTTTGATCTCCGTGAGTCCGGCCCAGGGGGATTCACCGGGGCGACGGTCCATTTCCCGGGCCACTTCCCGGCCCAGAAGCACGTCTCCGGCGAAAATCAGTCGCTCCCCATCGGCCACTACCAGGTTTATGCCAAGTAAAACAACCAGATGGAGCAGAAGACCCCAGCAGTGGCGTTTCATGGATCCCTGGGGCTGCAGTCGAGGGGGGAGTCGGAAAGATAACGCGACACCCAGCGGGGATGGGAGGCTGTAGCCGCCGCGCTGCGCCAGGTTTCGTCATTCATGGGCTGGTTGGTGACAAATTCGTGGTACGAATAGATGGCTCCCTTGACGATTTCACGGCGTCCGAAGGAGGGTACGATCTGATCCCACTCCAGAGGATAGCCGACAGCCGCCTGCAGAAAGCTGTTGAATTCGGTGCCCGCCACTTCGGCGACCTTCATGATCGGGTCCGGGGCGATGAGGGCGTTTTCTTTGGCCATCAGGCTGAAGAAGACCAGAAAATTGTGTTCCGCCTTGGCTGCGACGTGGTGGATGTCGTCGTACTCCTGGCCGGTCAGAGGCTCTCCGCGCAGCTCTTTTTGCGCCATGGCCCCGAAGTGGAGGAGATCCTTTCGGGACTCTTCCAGGCGACGGATGATGCCCTGGGCCAGGGGATCCTGACTTGGCCAGCTTCGAGCCACCATGCGGGCGGTGGTTTCGAAAAGATCGGCGATGGCGTTGAAGGTTGCCGGATCCGGTTCCACATAACCCCGTGGCGGGCGCATGATGATCTCTTCGAAACCGGCTTCGCCGCACTCCGCACCGCTTATCTCGTTGACCAGAATGGTGGCATGACGCAGGGTGGCCCAGGAGGCTAGCCCGGTTTGCAACCGTTTGCTCCGCCACAGGGGGCCCCGGATGGGCGTGGCAGGTTCCTCGGCCCACTGTTCGGCCAGAGCCCGCAGCCATCGGGCATAGAGATTTTCGCCTTCCTTGCCTTTACCGGCGGCAAAACGTTCCTGAAGGGATTTCAAACGAGGACGAAGCATGGGATAGGTGACGAACAGACCGGAGTTTTCAAGCAACTCTTCGCTCAAACCATTGCCGAAGGCCATGGCCAGATCCAACCCGGTGGGCAGCCACCGGTGATCCCATCCGCCCCGGCTCATGGGGTCGTCCTCATGATGAACCACCCGATCGAGAACCTCGTTGTCCCAGCCCCAGGAAAGGGGAAAGAGGGCTCGTCCGGAGACGGTGCGCGAGGCGTAATCGGCCGGACTGGAAGGCAGATTCCAGGCCAGGGGCGCTCGGGAGGGGGCGATCAGACTCTGATAGCCCTGGATCCAGGTGGCGGCCAGGGTTTGAACGGTTGGAGAAAGGGAACGCAGGAGAGCGACCTCCTCCTCTTCGAGAAAGTGGTTTCCCTTCTGTTTCGATTTCAGATGGCCCAGGTAGCGCATGGCCTGGAAATAGGCGCGGCTTTCCCCGTCGTGGCTGTAATGACCGCGGGGGGCGAAGAGGCTGTAATCGATGTATTCTTTCAGAACAGGGGAGTGATGTTCCCCTTTCGCCGCCTTGATCAGAGTGGCTTCGGGATTGCTCTCCTCCTGCCCGCTCATCAGGGCGTTGGCGGCGGTAAAGACTCCCGCCAGGCGACTGTTCGGGGCCTTCTCCCTCAGTTCCTGGCTGGCCCGTTGCACCAGATCCCGAAAAGCGGGCATGGCCCGCTGCCGTTCCAGGGTCAGAAAAATGCCTTGGTAGGCGGCGGCGAAGACTTCCCAAAAGATATCGGTGGTGACCAGGAAAGGCCGTGCTGGATGGTAACTGGCGTAGGAGTGCCCACAACCATAAAGTTCGCTTTCGTACAAGCTGTAAAGTTGTTCGTACTTCAGGGGGCGATAAAGCCCTCCATTCTCCGAAAAGAGTGACTGGTCCTGGGGAGATTCCAGAAACATCCAGGCATTGACCACATCGGCGAGAGGCAGAGGGACGGGCTGGTAGAGGAGAAAGGAGCCTTCCTTTTCGGCAACCCAGCCCAACAATCCCTTGCCATCGGTGGTCAGGCGGGGCATGGCGCGAAAGAGTTGATCGGGCAGCAGCGTCCAGCGTTTGCCGCTGACCTTTTCCACCACCTCCACACCGGGTTTTCCCGGCTGCCAGTGCAGCAGAGCGGTCCCGTTGGGGGTGTGGCTGACTTCGCCACCGCAGGGTTCATCCAGTGGTTTGGCCTGGTCCCAGTTGGAAACGGAGTACATTCGGGAAAGAAAACAGCCCTTGTCACCGGACAGGATCAGACGATGTCCGGCCGGGTGGAACTCAATGGGCAGGGCATTCGGCACGCTTTCGACTGCCGGGGGCTCCATATCTTTTTGCCACGCTTCGGGCGTAACGGGGCCTGGTGAGGTCAGGTGATAGAATCGCTTTCCCTCTTCGGTGACGGAAGCGACAACGTGGTTGCCGCCCTCCTGTTGCAGAGCGAAGAAGAGGCGGAAAAAGGGGGGCTCGACGTGGGGATGGGTTTGCCAAAAAGGGCGGGGGCCGGCGATCAGACGGCTGATGGGAAGCGGGGATTGCCAAAGGGCGTGCCAGGTTCCATCGGGGTTCAGGGCGAGAAGTGACTTTTCTCCGGCGGCAAACAGCCGCTCGCCGTGACGATGCCAGGTCAGGCTGTTAAGCCGCACCGGGGGAGGCGGCAAGGGAGTCCAGGATTCGCTTGCCGCTCCCATTCGCCAGCGGAACAGGGTGGAGACGCCCTTGGCGTCTTCCAAAAGAACCATCGCTTCGGGAGCGGTGGGGGAGATTTTGATATCAACGACGTTCACCCCGTTGGGAAGGGCTTGCCGGAGGCTCAGTGACGGGGAGGGGGCCACTACCGGCTCGATCTCCTCGAACAGGGACCTGTAGACCTTGTTCAACTCCCGATAATAGGCTTCATGTTCTTCGGGGGTTTGTTCTGTGGCCTGTACGGAGACGCTCATCAGGAGAAGAATGAGCAGCAGAAAACGCCATGAGGTATTCATGGAAAGGATTTTCTCCTGTGGGCATGAATGAACGATGGAGTCTATCGTTACTAAGAATACCCGATGAACTTAGGGATGGAAAAGGGAGCGTGTACAGGAGGGATGCAAAGGTGGCTTGCGGGAGGCCGGACGGCCTCCCGCAGAGGTTCGAATCAGGCGGCCTGCTTTTGCAGCAGTGCTTGTACCGGTCCCCAGGTGGGGGTGCCGGAATTGATCTTCTTCTCCAGGAAAACCGCCAGGTAGAGGGCGTTGCCCGCAGCGTGGAGGTCGTTGCGGGAGAGGGCCTCCAGGGCTTTGCGGCCCTGGGCGGCGGTTTCGACACCGGCCATTTCGATATTCTGCCAGTAGGAGATGGCCTCCTGGCGGTAGACGAAGTTCGCAGGGGTGGTCCGGGCTGCGGAGAGGGAGTTGACCTCCACGTTGCCGGGACCGAAGGTCACTTTCCAACCGTTCACCGCCCAGCCCTCGGCACGGGATATGGCGGATTCCAAGGCTTGCGCCAATGCGGATTGTTCCATTTCAAGTCAACCTTTCGTAAAAAGTCCGGTCAATTCATACGCGAACGGGGGGTATAGCACCCGTTGCGAAATTCTTTGAAGAACTGGTCCACCTGCGGGTGGTCGATGGGCTCGTCCATGGCGTCGGAAAGCAGATGGCGTTCCGCGACATAGGTTTGCACGTCGCTGTCGTGAACCAGGATTTGATACCAGGGCTGGTCCTTGGGCGGACGCGAGCGGGCCACCCGTTGATACCAGGATTCCGAGCGGGTGAACTCCGGGTCGACATCGACGATCACTCCCCGGTAGTTGAACAGGGCGTGCTGCACCACTTGTCCGACAGAGAACTTGGCCGTTTTTTGAGCCACGTTGATCTCCTTGTGTTCCGGGATCTAAAGGAACCGGCCAGCCGAGGCGATAACCGCGACCAGCAACCCCAGGATCAGGTTGATGGTCACCACGCGACGGATACGCAGCAGGTAGAGCCCCGCTTCGGGAAAGAGTTGTTGGCGCATGCGCTCCTGGAAGGATCGATACGAGGTGAAGTAGATGCCCACGAAGAGAAGAATCATGGACCAGCCCAGCACCTGCATGATCCGGATGGACCCTGTTGCCAAAAAGGGATTGCCGTACAGCGTCACGGCCATCCAGTAGCCGGTCAGGGGCAACACCACCACCGCCCCCCAAACCCAGCGAAAAAAGCGTGGCAACACCTCTTGCCAGAGGTGAACCTTGTCTTCGAGATCGCGTGTTTCGACTGCCAGACGCAGGACCATATGAGCGAAAAACATGCCACCTATCCAGATCAGTGCGGCCAGGAGGTGCAGTGCGATGGCAATCGACATGGCGGATCCTTCCAGGAAAAGGGGCGGAAGGTCGCAGCCTTCCGCCCGAGTCTGGCTAAGATCTATACGTGACCCATGCCCATGTCAATGTACCCCGTTGGACAAACCTCCGCGCAGATGTGACAGCCCACGCAGCGCTCGTAACGGGTGAACATGACCTGTCCTTCCGGATTGCCTTTGAACTTGGTGATGGCTTCCTTGGGGCAGTAGAGCATGCACTGATTGCATTCGAAACAGAGACCGCAGCTCATGCAGCGGCTGGTTTCCGCGACCGCCTTCTCCGGTGTGAGACAGGTCAGACCTTCCTGCCAGTTGTCGACCACCTGCTCGAAATGGCGCAGGGAGCGCCTGGCCAGCGGAGAGACCGGGAAGTAGTCCCACTTCAATTTCTTGTAGGGGATGACATCCGGTTTGGAGAGCTTGGGCGGATCGATGCCCCGGAGTTGGAGATCGATGGTTTCCGCAGCCTTGCGTCCCTGGCCGATGGCCGTGGTGAGCAGGGAGATCCTGACGGCGTCGCCGCCGCCGAAAAGGCCCTTCTGACCTTGAATCTGGCCGTTGACATCCACCTGCAACCAGGGGGTGCCGCCGGTGGCCTGTTCCAGGCCCGCCATATCCGTGGTCTGTCCGATGGAGGCCACGATGATGTCCACGGGCAGGGTGAATTCGCTGCCCGCCTCGGGCTTGTAACGGAAGAAGGGAATGGCGTGATTCCAGCCCTCTTCACCCTTCTCCTTGCGCACCATGCGGGTGCATTTCAGACCGGTGACGGCACCGGAGGCGTTGCGTTCCACCGAGACGGTACCGGTTTGGAACAGCATGTCGGTACCTTCCTGTTTGGCTTCGTCGAATTCCGGAGCCGAACAGTTCATCTCCTCCCGGGCCACACCGGAGAGAAGGGTGGAGGAGGCTCCGAGACGCAGGGCCAGACGGGCCACGTCCATGGCGACATCGCCGTCGCCGATCACCGCCACCCGCTTGCCCTGCAGGCCCATGGCGCCGAGACCGCCGTCGGAACCGCCGACCAGTTCGAACTCCCGCAGGAAGGCGATGGCGTTGGTCACGCCGGGGCCTTCGGAGCCGGGAATGGGCAGGTTGCGTCCCTTCTGGGCGCCGACGCCCAGAAAAACGGCGTCATAGCTCTTGCGCAGTTCGTCGAGGCTGATGTCGGTCCCGATACGAACGTTGCAACGCACCTCGATGCCCAGGTCCACGATGCGCTGGATCTCCTTTTCCAGGACGCTGCGGTCCACCCGGTAGCCCATGATGCCGTAACGCATCATGCCCCCGAGTTTGGGATCCCGTTCGAAGAGGGTCACCGCATGGCCCTTGCGGGCCAGATGGTAGGCGCAGGAGAGGCCTCCCGGACCGCTGCCCACCACCGCGACGCGCTTGCCGGTGGCATGAATCGGTTTGGGGAAGGCGAGGTTGTGGTCGATGGCGTACTGACCGATGGCATGCTCGATGGCGTTGATGCCGACGGTTTCGTCGCGATACTGCCGGTTGCAGGACTTCTGGCAGGGGGCGGGGCAGACCCGTCCCATGACCGCCGGGAACGGATTGGTCTCCGTGAGGCGGTAAAAGGCGGCCTGCCAGGGATTGTCATGCTTCCAGACGCCCCGCAGGATGTTGTTGTAGCCGCGAATGTCCTCTCCCGCCGGGCAGCCGTGGGAGCAGGGCGGAACGCGCTGGCTGTAAGTGGGGCAGAGGACGCTCTTGTCGCCGTAGGCCACCTGGCGATCCAGACCGTTTTCCTGCACCATGGGGGTGAACGGCCAGTTTTTGGCCGTATCCAGATAGTGGTTGCTTTGAGTCATGGTTCTCTCCCCGAGTCGGTCAGAAACGCACGTGGGCCGATTTGTTCAGGGAGACCCGCGAGTAACGGTAGCTGTCGATCATGTACTTGTCGAACTCCAGCCCGGTTACCTCGAAGAAGCGACGCCAGCCGATGCGATCCACCCACTCCCCGAGGCGTTCCCAGTCGCGTCCACCCTCTTTGTAGGCCATCAGAATGCGCTTGACCACTTCGTTGACTTCCGGCCAGCGGGGGGGATTGTTGGGCAGGCCGTGGCAGACCAGCTTCATGTTGGTGGGCCGGGTGCGGGCATTGGAGTTCTTGCCGCCGATCCACACCGCCAGTTTGGAGTAGTCGGGGTGGTTGATCTCCATGGCCGGGCAGGCGCCGAAGCAGGCGCCGCAGTAGACGCACTTCTCTTCCACCACCATCAGGGAGGGCTTGCCGTTGACCGTGGTGGGCCGAATGGCCGCCACCGGGCAACGGGCCACGGTGCTGGGCATCTCGCAGACATTGGCCAGGATTTCGTGGTTGATGCGGGGCGGACGGGTATGCTGCACCACCACCGCCAGATCGGCCTGACCACCGCAGTTGATCTCGCAGCAGGAGGTGGAGAGGCGCACGCGATTGGGCATCTCCTCCTTGATGAACTCCTGGTAGAGTTCGTCCATCATGCTTTTCACCACGCCGGAGGCGTCGGTGGCGGGAATGTCGCAGTGCAGCCATCCCTGGGTGTGGGCTACCGCCGAAACCGAGGGGCCGGTGCCGCCGACGGGATGACCCGCCGCTTCCAGTTCCCGGATCAGGGGTTCGACATTTTCCCATTTGGGCGTCATGAATTCGACGTTGTTGCGCACCGTCCAGCGCAGATGTCCGTCGGCAAACTTGTCCGCCAGATCGCAGAGGTTGCGCACGATGTCGATGGTGACCTGCCGGTGGGTACCGGCGCGCACCGTGTAGAGGACATCCCCGCTCAGGGCGACATGCTTCAGAACGCCGGGACGGGGGCGCTCGTGATAGTGCCACTTCCCGTAATTCTTCACCGATACGGGATGCAGAAACTGCCGGAAGTCGTTGGGACCACATTCGTTCGTCTGATACTCTCTCTCAGCCATGGTATCCAATCCTTGCGCAGGAAGATGATGTCGTTACGGGTCCGGGGCCGTCAGGCACGCGGGTGAATCTGCGGCACATGTTCGTGATCGGCCTTGAAGAACGGGTTGTCCCGCGGATGCTCGACCATTTCCACAATGGCTTCGATACCGACGGCGTCCAGGAAGGTCTGCATGCCAACCCGTTCGATGCACTCGCCGACCCGTTCGTGATCCAGACCATTCTCCGACCAATAGTCGATGATGCGGTCCACGAGTTCGATGAGGGCATCGACATCCTCTTCCGTTTCCATGGGCATGAAGGGAACCATCATGGAGCCCAGCATGTTGCCCATCTTCAGATGCCCCTTGCCGCCGACCAGCAGCGAAATGCCGCGCTCCTTGCCGGGAGAGAGGGCCTTGGGCATGACGTTCAGGCAGTGCATGCAGCGCACGCAGCTGCCGTTGTCGATGACGATGTCATCGCTGCCCTGCAGCGTGATGGCATTGGTCGGGCAACGGCTGATGACGTTGTTGACCAGATATTGCAGACCCTTGCGGGCCACGAAGGCCTTGACTTCGGCGTGGTCGATCCGGATGTCGTCCTTCCAGGTGCCGATGACGGCGTAATCGGAGCGTTGGATGCTGTTGCAGCAGTCGTTGGGGCAGCCGGAAAACTTGAACTTGGCCTTGTAGGGCAGTTGGGGCCGGTGTACCAGATCGGTGTAGTAACGCAGCACCTTGAGATGGGTGTTCAGCGTGTCGTAGCAGGCCATTTCGCAACGGGCGGGGCCCACACAGGAAGCTCCGGTGCGCACGCAGGCTCCCGCGCCGCCCAGATCCCAACCCAGGGGATTGAGTTCGTCGAAGCAGGCCTGAACCTTGTCGGCGGTGATGCCCTGCAACTGCAGATTGCCCGTCTGGCCGTGCATGGAGAGCAGGCCGGAGCCGTATTTCTCCCAGATATCGCAA
>JADGAQ010000140.1 GCA_015231925.1 Magnetococcales bacterium | reverse complement strand
TGGTACCAGCCGTCGGGAGCCGGGCTCTCCGGCAAGGCCCGGCAGTGCAGGCCTTCCAGCCGCACCAGCGGGCGGCCGTCGGCCTCGCACAGCTCGATATCGCCGTAAACCTCCCCCTCCTCCCCGGCGGTGCGCCGCACCCGGGCCAGCAGCGGTTCCGTCCCACCCCGCCAGGTTCCCACCCGATGCACGGCTTGAATCGCCACCGGAACCAGGGTGCGTCCGTCGGCAACCATCAGGGCGAAAAGGCCGTGCAAGGCCGCATCCAGCAGGCAGGGATGAACGGCGTATTCCGAGGCGAACTCCCCGATCGCCGCCGTCGGAACGATCTCCGCCAGCAACTCCCCCTCTCCGATCGACAACGCCCGGATGAGGCGGAAATCCGCACCGTAGTCCAGCCCGTCCGAAGCCAGCCGGCTGTAGTAACGGGCCGGGTCGAGGCTTGAACGGCAGCGGGATCGCACGGCATCGAGATCGACGGCGGAGAGCCCGGCGGCGGGTTCCAGCTCCGCTTCGGCGTGCAACGGCCACTCCGAATCGTCGGAATCCCCGGCATAACTGTAGAGTTTCAGGTGCCGACCCGTGGTATCGAGGCTGCACACCAGGCGGCGCGGCGCACCCTCCACGGCCAGAAAATCGTTGAAGCGCAGATGGCGCAGCAGACATTTTTCACCGGGATGGCCCTCTTCCCACACCTCCAGGGCGGCAGCCACGAAGGCGGCAGCGGGAAATACGGCCCGTCCCGCCACCCGATGCTGTCTCAGCCAGGGGAAAAACCCGGTGGACAGCTCCACCTGCCAGGCGGGGCCGGGCATGGGCAGACGTTCTCTCAGGAACAGGCGGCCCTCCCGACCCAGACGGTCTTCCCGGGAACGACGCGACTCGCGCCAGCAGGGAATGCGTTGCCAGGGATAGTTCGGCAGCCGGGCGAAGCGCCCTTCCGGGGCCTGTTCCGCCACCAGGCGGGACCAGTCGAGCGACACTCCGGCGGCGTACAACGCCGCCAACGCGGTTTGCAGGGCGGTCACCTCGTCCTGCTGACGATGCAGGGTGGGGAGCGCCAGACCGTCAACCCGCCGGCAATGCTCCTTCAGGCCGGATTGAAGCACCGGATGGGGGCCGATTTCCAGAAAGGTGTCGAATCCCTCGCGGGAGGCCGTCTGCAGCGCCTCCCAGAAGCGTACCGGCTCTCGGGCGTTGGCCCACCAGTAAGCGGCTCCCGGCGGTTCGTCACAACGGGACGCCGTCACGGTGGAAAACCAGGGTTGATCGGCAACACGCGCATTCAAACCGGTCAGGGAGCGGAGGAACGGTTCCCGGATCGCCTCCATGGCCGGGCTGTGATAGGCGATCTCCACCGCCAGCAGGCGGTTGAACACCTCGTGGCGCTCCAGCTCTGCGGCGAGACGGCGCAGGACCGGCCGGGGACCGGCCAGGGTGAGGGAACGGGGCGCGTTGAGGGCGGCCACGCTGATCTCCGGGTAGTCCCTCATCAGGGTATCGGCTGCCGCCGGATTCAACTCCACCGCCAGCAAGCCGCCGCCGGTTCCGGCCAGGGTCTGTTGCCAACGGCTGCGTTGCCAGACCACCTCCACCGCCTGTTCCAGGCTCAAGGCTCCGCCGGCCCAGGCGGCGGCGACTTCGCCCACGCTGTGGCCCAGCACGGCCCCCGCCTTCACGCCCCAATGGCGCAACAGTGTGGTCAGCGCCACCTGCAAGGCCAGATTGGCGGGTTGCGCCACCCCGGTTTCGCCGATGCGACTGCTTGCGGCATCGCCCATGGCCTGCCGGATCGACCAGCCGGCGCGGGCCTGGAAAAGCGCATCCACCGCCTCGAAGCTCTCCCGGAAGAGGGGGTAACGGGCCGCCAGTTCCCGCCCCATGCCCCACCACTGGGGGCCCATGCCGCTGTAGACCAGAACGAGACCTCCGGCGGCAAAGCCCGGTTGCGCCGCCGCCGACGCCGCCTCTTCCAGGCGGCGACACAACGATTCGGCACTATCCCCGACCACGGCCAGGCGGTGCGGGTGATGGGTACGCCGCAAGGCGGCGGTATGGACCAGATCCCCGAGTCGGACCTCGCCGCGACGCAACACGCCGGCGTATCGCCCGGCCAGCTCCCGTAACGCCGAAGCATCCGCCGCGGACAGGGGCAGCAGGAAGGGCGGCGTCGGGGCCGGACCCGTCCGGGCCGGTGGCGCGGGCCACTCCTGCAGCACACAATGGGCGTTGGTGCCGCCGTAACCGAAGGCGTTGACCGCCGCCAGGCGGGGGTGAGCGCCGACGGGCAGGGGCTCGGCGCGGCTGACCACCCGCAACCCGGAGGCCGCCCAATCGAAATCGGGGGTGGGTTCCCCCTGCCGGGGCATGGGGGGCACCACCCCTTTGCGCAGCACCAGCAGGGCCTTGATCAGCCCGACCACCCCGGCTGCCGCCTCCAGATGCCCCAGATTGGCCTTGACCGCTCCCAGCAGGCAGGGTGCGGAGGCGGGTCGCTTCACCCCGAAGACCCGGCTCAAGGCGGACAGCTCCGCCGCATCGCCGGCCCGGGTACCGGTGCCGTGGGCCTCCACGAAGGCCACCTGCCCCGGATCCAGCCCCGCCTTGCGGTAGACCGCTTCCATCAGGGCCACCTGGGCCTCGGGGTTCGGCAGGGTGATGCCGGGGGTGCGTCCGTCCTGATTGACCCCGCTGGCCCGGATCACCGCCTGAATGGCGTCGCCGTCGGCGAGGGCCGCCTGCAACGGCTTGAGCAGCACCACCGCCGCCCCCTCGCCACGGGCATAACCGGAGGCCTGGGCCGAAAAGGTGGCGCAGCGCCCCTCCGGGGAGAGGAAACCCCCTTTGCTCATGGCCACGAAGTATTCCGGAACCAGCATGCAGTTGACCCCGCCCACCAGGGCCAGGGTGCAATCCCCCGCAGCCAGGGATTGACAGGCCAGGTGAATCGCCACCAGGGAGGAGGAGCAGGCGGTATCCAGGGCCAGACTGGGGCCCCGGAGGTCCAGGCAGAAGGAGAGGCGATTGGCCAGCATGGTCATGGTCATGCCGGCGGCGGTGTGGGAGTCGATCAACTCCCGGTTGTAGACCCCCATCATGAGGCGTTTCATGTCCAGACAGAAACCGCCCATGAAGACCCCGGTGGCCGTTCCCTTGAGTCGGCGCGGATCGACCCCGGCATCCTCCAGGGCCTCCCAGGCGGTCTCCAGCAGCAGCCGTTGCTGCGGATCGAGGCTTTCCGCCTCCCGAGGCGAGATGCCGAAGGGCAGCGGGTCGAAGCTCCCCGGATCCTGCTGCAGAAAGCCGCCGCGGGCCACACGGGTTTTGCCGGGGGAGGCCGGATCCGCGTCCCGGAAGCGCCGCGCCTGCCATCGCGAGGCGGGCACCTCCTGCAAGGCCTCGCGCCCGTCCAGCAGCAATTGCCAGAAGCTTTCCGCATCCTCCACCCCGCCGGGGAGGCGGCAACCCACACCGAGGATGGCCACGGGTGCGGCGATCACGGGGAGAGGCCCTTTCGCTCCGCATCCTGTTCCACCCGCTGCAAAAAGGCGCGCCGGAACGAGAGGGGCGGGTCCGCCAGCCCGGCGGGCAGGGCCAGCGACAGATAGCGCCCCTCCTCCTCCATGGCCAGGCGATGCGTCACGAACTCCTGCAGTATCCCCTCCACCCGCCGGGTCTCCGGGAAGGATTGCGCCAGTCGTTTGCGCACCAGGCCGACGGTGGCCGGTTCATCGATGGCGCGAAAAGCCGCCGCTTCCATCGCGTCCAGGGTCCAGGTGCGATGCCGGTCGAAACGGGTATCCTCCAGGGTCAGGCCCGCATTGTCCTCCCCTTCCTCGAAACTGAACCGTGGCAACCGGGGACGCTGTTTCCAGATATCCACCCACTGCCAAACGCGCCGGGTCAAGGCCTCGTGGGAGCCTTCCGGCAGGACATCCTTCCAGTCGGCGTCGAAATAGTAGGCCACCTTGGAGAGATCGACCCGGTCGGGGGGAAAGATGCTGCGATACCAGGCATGAGGACGCTGGTTGGTGGTGTAACGTTCCGTTTCGAAAAAGTAGGGGCTGAAGCGGTGCAGTTCCATGGGGCGCGGCCCGCCGAAAGGGGGCCAGAAATGGACCAGCGAGGGCACCTGATCGACCATGCGGGCATAATCCTCCTGCCGCTCGCCGGGAATGCGCATCAGCAGGCTCCAACTGGGGAGAATGCCGTATTCCCGGAAGAGTTTCAGGGTCAGAACACTCATCAATCCCGTGGCGCCCTTCTGCAGACAACGCAACAGATGGCTGGAGAGGCTCTCGATGCCGGGCACCGCGATACGCACCCCCGCTGCGGCCAGACGGCGCACCCGCTCGCGGGTGAGGTTGGGTTTCACCTCCACATAGAGGCTCAGACCCCGGGAACAGGGATCTTCCGCCAGTCGGGGCAGGAAGGTGTCGTAATAGTCGTGGGGCAGAATATTGTCCGTGGCCATGAAGTGTTCCACGGGGGAGGTGCGGCGCAGGTGTCGCACCAGCTCCAGGGCCACCTCCGGACTCTTGGCCCGAAAGCTCATGCCTTCGGCGTTGAAGCCGCAGAAGGTGCAATGGCGCTTCTCCCCCCACCAGCAGCCTCGGGAGGTTTCGTAGGGCACATGGATGCGCACCCGGGTTTCGGGATTTTCCAGCAGGCCGTGGGCGGCGAGGCTTTGGAAGTAGTCGCTGTAATCGGGGGGAGGCAGGGTATCCAGAAAGGCGGCGGAAACGGGACGGTGGGGTTGATCCCGGTGCAGCCCCCCCTGGGCGTCGCGCCAGATCACGCCTTGCAACCCTTCGGGAGGGCGTCCTTCGCTGAACGCCTTGAACAGCGGCACGATCACGTCGTCGGCCTCGCCGACGGAGACGGCGTCGATCCACGGCATGACCCGCAGTATCTCCTCGCCCATCTCGCCGTGAAAGGAGGCTCCGCCGAAGGCGACGGGCCGGTCGGGCAAGGCCTCCTTGAGACGCCGGGCCAGGGCGGCGGAGGCCATGGTCTGATAAAACAGGCAACTGAAACCGAAGGCCTTGACCCCGTCGATGGCCTTCAGTTGCTCCACGCAGCGCTCCAGATAGCGGGGCACCAGGCGATCCCGCACCTCCAGCAGAAACCCTTTGGGATCGGGATGCCGCAGACAATCCAGCTCCAGGGCGCAGTTGGCGAAGAACGCCTCATCGGTGGGCCCGCCGCAGCGACTGGGCGGTTCATCCCACACCCAGGGGGCGAAGAGCCACTCCCCGAGCTGGGCGTTGATGCCGCGCTGCTTGCAGATGATCTCGTAGCTTCCCAGCCCGATTTCGCGCATGAAGTCGACGTTGCACGGCACCACCCGGCAGGGCAGTCCCGCTTGTTGCAATTGTGCCTTGAACTGCCCGAGGGCCGGGGAAGGCATCAGGGTGGAGGTGAAGGGCATGACGGGGAAGAGGATCACGGGGCAGGTCTCGGGCAAGGGGGAATCTTTTTAATATTTTTCCTTTAAAGTATCAAAAAAAGAAAATGCTCTATCCTTTGACGTTTAGACTTGGGATAGTTAAATAACAAGATTAGTAAACAGATCGAACATTTTTTACTTTCTAAAAGATAAAATATTAAAAGTCAAAGGATCCCTCCTCTTCACCCCCGAACCGACCCAGACGGTGGCTGGCCCCCAGAACTTCGGGACCGGTGACCAGCTCGGCAAGATCGATCTCCTCCCGCCGCACCAGACCCCTCTTTTCTGCCCGCAGCACGATGCGCTCCACGAAGTTGAACTTCCAGCTCGGACAGGGCAGCGAACCCGTCTCACCACGGGTCTTTTCCGGGTGAACGAACTTGTAGGCGCAAAAACCGGTGCAGATCGGCAGGATCTTGCAGGAGCGACAGACCGGATTGGCGAAGGGACTCCACTCCAGCCAGCGCCGGAACAAGGGATCCTCCTCCAGCTTCTCGGGCTGGAAGATGGTGCCCACCTTCAGGGCAGGATCGTGCATGGTATCCCAGCATTTATGCAACGCCCCGTCGGGGGCCAGCAACAACCCGTTGCGACGAATGGCCTGACAATTGCCCAAAAACAGCGCCGGTTTGGGCAGACCGCACAAGCCCCGCTCCACGGCGTAACGGTAAAGCTCGGCCTCCAGACGACCGTAGGCCTGTTTGCCCAGGTCCACCTGGGAACAGGCGTGGCAAGGCTCGGTAATGGCCTCGACCGGGGCGAAATAGACCCTGAAATGGCCGCGACGGCCAAATCCCCGTGCGGCCAGGTCATCCAGCAGCTCCCGCACCTGATCCTTGTTGCGGGCGTCGATATTGACCCGGACACTCACCTGGATCGGCAGGTTGTCGATCACCTCCCGCAGATTGGTGACGATGCGCTCGTAGGTGGGCCGACCGCCGGAGAGTGGACGGCGCAGGTCATGATACATGGCCGGCCCGTCGAAAGTCACCTGAGCCGAAGTGACGCGCAGTTGATACAGCTCCTCCGCCGTGGCCCGGTCGAAATGCCAGCCGTTGGTGACGATGAAGGCGCTGTAGCGCACCCGCGCCTTATTGCACAGGATCAACATGCGCCGCGACAGGGAGCGGATCACCGGCAGAGCCATCAGCGGCTCGCCGCCGTACCAGGTGATGTTGAGTTCCTTGAGGGTGGCCAGTTTCGGGGCCAGAAAACGGATGAAAGCCTCCTGAACCTCGGGGCTCATCTTCCGGTTGGGCTTGTCCAAGCCCTGGAAACAGTAGTCGCAAGAGAAGTTGCAGGCCGAGGTGGGGGCAATGGTCAGGGTCAGACTCGCCGGGTCGAAGCGAACCTCCCGGTACCGATGTTCGAAGGCCTCAAGCTGGAGAGCGGGGGTCTCCTCCACCAGATAACCCGCTTCGGCAAAATCACCCAGGCGTGGGTCCGACAGCAGCAGTTCACCCTTTTCCGCCCGGGCGTAGAGATCGCCGTCCGCGGCGGTCCAGACGGCGAAGGCGCCGCTCAGGGTGTTGTAGGCCAGGCACCGCCCCTCCTTGAGGGGGATGCGAACGTTGAAAATGGAGGGATGGGCCGTGGTTTCGGGTTGGCGGGAGGGAGCTGCCGATCCTCCCCCCCCTCCCGCCACGGCGTTTTCTTCAGCGATGCCCCGGAGAATGGTGGCGCGGACGATATCGCCATCCGTTGGCAGAAGGCTCATGGACAACCTTTCGAGGTGGGGTGAACGATCGGACAGCGGGAAACAACCCCGTCACCCTCAAATGCCGGGAACGACCGGAATGACGTTGACGCCGCAGGGGCCGCAATCGACCCCCGAACTCAAATCGACCCCGCAAGCGTTGCCGGCGCAGGCCCCGGAGCCCCCGGCCACACCGCAAGCCGCTCCGGCGCAGGCATCCGCGCCACAGGCATTGGCGCCGCAGGCATCCCCCGCGCAGGCCGCAACCCCGCATCGGGCCCCGCCGCAGGCCCCGCCGGCTCCCGCCGCCGCGCCGCAGGCGTCACTGCCGCAGGCTTGGCCCTTTCCGGCCTGAGAGCCGCAACTCTTCTTGTCCTTGTCCTTGGGCTTGCCCTTGTCATGATGGTTGCCGCAGCTTTTGCCACCCGCC
Source organism: Magnetococcales bacterium (assembly GCA_015231925.1). Classification (NCBI taxonomy): domain Bacteria; kingdom Pseudomonadati; phylum Pseudomonadota; class Magnetococcia; order Magnetococcales; species Magnetococcales bacterium. The sequence continues at coordinate 3,487 of JADGAQ010000140.1, read as the reverse complement.
ACGGCTTCGAGTTGATCGTCGCTCAACTCCACATCCATGGCTTCCTCTGCGCTTTGCCAGGAGTCGAGCTGTTCCTGGGAGAGCAGTTGGGAATCCTCCAAAGCCACGAAGCGCAACACCGCCCGGTAGGTTTCGTAGTCCATGCTCACCGAGGTGGCCTCGGGATCGTCGCTGAGGCCGGGAACGACCTCCACCTGATCGTTGGCCACACGGATGGTATATTCCCCGATCTCCTTCACCTCGAAATCGAGTACCGCCTCCCAATCCGGGGCCTGGCTGGGGGCGTAACACATCGGCAGCAGCTTCAGGAAGGTGAAATCGACCTTCTCCTTCGCCGTAAGCCCCTCCGGACGGGTTATCGAAATCTCCCGCATCTCCTTGAACAGCGTCACCACCTTGGCGGGATCCAGGGGAAAAGCCCTTTCGAAATAGCGCAGATCCTCCAGCTTGCTGGTCTTGATGCGCCCCGCCATATAGGCGTTCTCCGGGCTCATCAAACGAACATTATCGGTGTAAGGCTTGTCGACAAATTCCATGATGGCCTCGTTTCCTGTGGCAAACAGCCAGGGATCGTGCAGAAGGGCTGACAAATGGGGGTGGTTGGCTTTGGCACGGATCAAGCTTATATTTACAGAAGGCGAATCTGTCAAGCGCGATAGCGTGCTTCCCGACCGACTGCCCATTCGGGTGAGGCCCGGCTACCCGGCGGATACCCGGCGGAAACACTCCTGTCGAACCTGGCGAAAGGATAGCCATTTAATGAAAAAAGTATTATACATTCTCGGCCTGCTCGACGATCGCGACATCGACTGGATGATCAGTACCGGCGACCGGCGGGTGTTCCAACCCGGCGAGACCCTGCTGCGGGAAAAGGTCAAGAACCCCAGCATTTTCATCATCATCTCCGGCAAGGTGGCGGTTTCGGTGGGTAAGCGGTTTCTGGCGGAAATCGGTCTGGGAGAGGTGCTGGGCGAGATCGGCCTGCTCGACTCCCGTCCCCCTTCGGCCACCATCACCGCCGTGGATACCACCGTGGTTCTGGCCATCGACTTCGACGACATTCGCGCCAAACTGGCTTCCGATGTCGGCTTCGCCGCCCGCATCTATCAGGCCCTGGGCATTTTTCTGGCCCAGCGGCTGCGCCGCGCCACCCTGCAACTGATCGTCGGCGAATCCAAAACCGTGGAGGAGGATCCCCAGGATCCCGACGAAATCGATCCCGACACCCTGGAACAGATCAGCCTGGCCGGCAACCGGTTCCGCATCATCATGGACAAGCTGAAGGATATTTAGATCGCCATGCCTCCTTTTATCCTTCATCCGGGCTTACGCCGACCGGGATTGTTCGGAACGATCACCCTGCTGGTCCTTTCCGGGCTGTGCCAGGCCGAACCCGGCCAGACCCCGGAACTGTCGGAACAGACCCGGAGCATCGAACCGCTGGATCTGAACGGCATCTCCGCCCAGCCGCCACGGGCCCTGGATCCGGAGGCTCCCTTCGCCTTGCGGGATCCGGCGAAGGCCATGGAGACGGTGAAACTCTCCCTGGAAGAGGTGCGGCAGGCGGTACTGGAAAACCAGCTGGAGGTGCGCGTCGAACGTTTGCCCCCGGCCATGGCCCGCGAGGCGCTGAAAGAGGAGGAGGCGCGTTTCGACCTGGTCTTCTCCGGCTCCCTGAGCCAGAGCAAGACGGAAAGCATCTACAACGAAAAATCGAAATACAAAACCGTCACCCTGGGCACGACCATCCCCTTGCGCAGCGGCGGCAGCATCACGGTTTCCGTGCCCAGCGTGCGTTACGACGGCACCCCGGATTTTCACACCTCGCAGGTCACCACGACTTTCAGCAAACCGCTGTTGCGGGATGGCGGCCTGCTGGTCAACACCGCCGGCATTCGCAGTGCGGAGCTGTCGGCTCAAAAGGCCGACGCCCAGGCCAAATTGATGCTGACCAACTACCTGGCCAACGCGGACCGTGCCTATTGGCGTCATTGGGCCGCCACGCGGGAGATCGACGTGCGCCATGAGCAGTATCAACTGGCGGTCAAACAAAAACAGGACGCCGAGGAGATGCTCAAAGCCGGCCTGGTGGCTCGGGTGGAAATCGTGCGCTCGGACTCGGGCATCGCCCGGCGGGTGGAAGACATCATCGTGGCCGAAACCAACCGGCGACTGCTGGAACGCGAACTCAAACGCATCATGAACAGCGCCGAACTGGCCATGAACGGCAACAAGGCGCTGCTGCCCTCGGTGGAGCCAGAACTGACGCAACTCTTCGTCGACCCGGAGAAGGTTCTCTCCCACGCCATCCAAAACCGCATGGAACTCCTGGAAGCGCAACTGCAGGTGGCCATCGATTCGTTGAGCAATGAGGTCGCCCGGCATCAACTGCTGCCGCTCTTCTCCTTCGAATTCAGCCACAGCAACAAGTCGTGGAGCAACGCTTCCCTGGGCAGCTCGCTGGATCATCTGAGCAACAACCGTTATCCCGACTGGAGCGGCGGCTTCTCTCTGGAGTGGCCCCTGGGCAACCATGCGGCGGAGGCCCGACTGCGTCGCAGCGCCCTGCAACGCGCCGGCAGCATGGAGTCACTGGATCTGCGGCGGCGTCTCATCGAAAAAGAGGTACGCGACACCGTGGACCAGTTGGAACAGAACTGGTTGCGCATTCTGGCCGCCCGCAACGAAACCCGCATGGCCGAAGCCATCTATCAGGCGGAATTGGAGCAGTTCAAACGCAACCAGAACACCTCCACCCAGGTGCTGGACGCCGCGCAGTTCCTGGGCAACGCCAAACTGCGGGAGATCAGCGCCAGCGCCGACTACCAGATTTCCAAGGTGGAACTGGCCTTCGCCACCGGCTCCATTCTGGGCTTGACCCGTGTGGCCATCCAACCGGTTTTTCACCACGCGCCACCCTGAAAGAGCCGGACCCGCCAAGCCTCCCGACTCATCCCGGCATCCGGGCGAGACCTGTCCGCTCGTCCGGACCGGTCCGTGGCGGAACCTCTTGATGATCTCGCCAATAATGCCGAAGACGTGTTACACTGTAGTCACAAAGTGCATGCCGGCAGCCTTTGCGATTGGGAATGTTTTACCAATTCGTCAGTGACCTTGAGTGTGTTTTGACTACTCTGCAGAGTATACCTCATGAATGCGAACCCGCAACACGTTATCATAAAATTTTACGCCATACTTTTGCCCGTCATTGTATTAATACTTTCACTCTGCCTAATGCTTTATATTCACTTTCGCAACGAATCGATGAATTTTCAAGTAACGACGATCAATCAGTTTCACATGGCCTCGGCGAATTATTACGAGCGCATCGATGACGAAATACAGAAAATTCGCGCCCATCATAATGAAGAACACTTGAGAGATATCGCCCCCGGCGAAGTTTCCGCCGAACCGAACCATTACATCAACCATATGCAGGATCTCTTCGGCCTGTTCGCCCAACTCGATACCCTCTGGGAAAAATTCG
>JADGAQ010000139.1 GCA_015231925.1 Magnetococcales bacterium | reverse complement strand
GATTGGCTTGGTGTGGGAGCAACTGGCCGGGGGGGCAACCCCCCGGCCTTTTTTTATTCTTTTGACTTTCAATATTTTCCTTTAAGTATCAAAAAAAGGAAATGTTCTATCCTTTGACTTTGACTTATCTTTTTTCAATAAATCTAAATAAGCTCCTTCCCAAATCCTGAACAACCTGATGATCCAGCCCGCGCCCGGCGTCCACGTCGGCGAGGGCTTTGCGGGTCAGGCGGTCGTGTTCGGTTTTATGGGGGGGCGGTGTGAGGATTGGCAGAAATCAAAGTATCGATAATTGAAAATTGTTATGCAAAATTTAGGAAAAATAATTTGCTGTAAATTTCTTAAAATATTAATAACAATATTTTCTATATTTTTATTTTATTGACCATTGATCGCAATATGGAATATGATTCTCTGTCGAGGCAGAGTTACAAACATTACTTAGTTGGAGAATCCAAAATGAGGATTACGATTGTAAACACAATTGTAAACACAATAGAGACTTGCACCGTTTCCTATACTATTCATAATAATAACCAACCGTCAGCATCAAACAGAAGGCAAGCTGTAGGAAATATTCTTTCTAATGCTGGATTTGCTCCGACTGGAAACCAAACAGCCTATAAGAAAACTCCATGCGACGCTAAATGTTGTGAGGCCATCGCCAGATCTTTAGCCGAGGTCATGGCACACGGTGATTTTCTCCTGGTAGAATATACAAATTCACATAGCATGGCTTGGACATTAAAAACTTTTGTTGATGCCGGATCTTCTGAGCACAAGGCTATTGTTAATAAAATAGATGAAATAGGGTCTGAAAATGTTATACTCATCGAGCCAGGAAAGCCATAAATAAATACTATTCTTAACTGTTGGATTTCTTCCGTTCTCCTCCAAACCATGCCGGGAGGCACCCCCCCGGTCTCCTGCCAGAACCTCTCCAAACCACGATCTCTCTTTATCTTGAGCAGTTGGCAAGTCTGCGCTATGCTGATCCACAAGGGGAAAGCCGTCGCAGATGACCACCATCACCCAGATTGGAAAGATCCGAATCAGCATTTACGCGGATGACCATAATCCGCCACATTTCCACATTGCTTCCCCTGATGCGGAGGCCATCGTCCGCATTCGGGACATGGCGGTCATCGGTGGAGGGGAAACCCACCCCCACATCAAAATCGCCATCGAATGGGCCAAGGAACACCGCGTAGAAATCGCCCTGGCCTGGATCGAAATGAACGGATAGGGACATACCCTCATGCCCACCCCCCGCATCGATACCGTACAAGCCCTGCCCGGCACGCTCTCCATCGTGGTGAAGTGGCGTGACGGCGGGGAAGATACCGTGGACATGTCGTCGATCATCCGGCGGTCCGCGCCGTTGGCTCATCTGGAAAATCCGCAGCTCTTCTCCCAAGTCGAGGTCATCGATTGGGGATGCGCTTTGGGTTGGCCGGGAGATATCGGATACGGAGCCGATACCCTGCTGGAGCAGGTTCGGCAGCGGAATGTGCGAATCGCGGGGTGAACGTCCGGGGCTTCGCTCCCGAAAAATGATAAAGGAAACGTCAAAGAATAGAACATTTCCTTTTATTGATACTTAAAAGATAACATATTGAAAGTCAACGGATATAAAATAAACTCCCGCTTGGTGGCGGGAGTTTTGCAATTTCCTTAAATGATAAAGGAAAAGTCAAAGAACAGAACATTTCCTTTTTTTGATACTTAAAAGATAACATATTGAAAGTCAACGGATACAAAATAAACTCCCGCTTGGTGGCGGGAGTTTATTTATTTTATCAGTCAACGGATCAGGATTACTTAGGCTTCGGCCCGGCATCCTTCGGCACTTCTTCGAAATCCACCCGGAAATTCACCGCCTCCTGCGGCGGATCGATGAACACCACCTGGAACGGCATCTCATCCCGTGGCCCCACCTTGGGCACCTTCAGCCGCTCCACATTGCTCTGCAACGCCAACATGTCCCGCAATACCTTCTCTTCACTGGATAAATCCGTACCCGTCAACACCCGATCCGGAACCGCACGCCCCGAAACCAGATTCTTCCCCGCCGCATCCACCAACGAAACCTTCACCATCTGCGCCCGCTGCGACCGCTTCTCCTCGTTGCGCAACAACCCATCCACCCGCAACAACGGCGCGAACTCGCTGCCCTGCCAACTGGCCTCCGCTCTCACCACCGCAAACGGCCCACTGCCCCCCTTCCCCGAAAGAAACGAAGCCAGCAACCCGCTCCGATAACCATACCCCCCCACCAACACCAGCAACAACAAAGCCGCCACCAGCCAAACCTTGGAACGCACCGAAGCATTGTCCAGGAACGAAGGCGGCGTCTCCTTGCCCACATCCCAAACATGATCCCCACCATCCAAATGGGCGCTCAACATCGCCTCATGGTCCGCGGACGGCATCTCCCAGGCCATGTCTTTGACGGGATCGAGTCCAAGATGATCGAAAACCGGATCATCCCGCCTCATCCCGCCCGGCTTGCTCTGCAACATGGTGTCGGCATCCAGATCGATGTCCCGATCCAGATCCTCCGGACGGGTCGCCACCTCGTCCAATTCCACAATGTCCTGCAAATCGCCGTCTTCTTCCTCCCAGGCTTGAGCCGTATCCTTGCGACTCGCCGTCGTGGGGGGACGATCCATCTCCTGCTGACCGCCGGCCTCCAGATCATCCAATGCCTGCAAATCGTCTTCATTCAGCATCAGGTCCGCCGACAGCCCCGACCCGTCGTCGTTCCCACCCGCAGACAAATCACCCAGATCCATGTCATCCATGGCCTGAGCCAGGGCATCCTCTTCGGAGGCGGAACCCTCCGCGCCCTGATTCAACAGACGCTCCAGATCCGCATCGCTCAGATCATCCACTTCGCGCCCGACAGCGGCACCCGACCCGGCCCCAAAGTCCTCATCCAGCCCGTTGATCTCTCCCGCGTCCATCCCGACATCCGCAGCCGCCGCCACGGGAAACTCATCCTCTTCCTCCGCCGACGCCTTTTCCAACGAAGGGAAGGAGCGCTCCCCCCCCTCTTCCTCCGGATCATCGACGTCAACAGCCCCCGCAGAAATCTCCGGCTCATCATCCGAAAAATCGTCGAGGTTAAAAGCCCCCGCAGAAATCTCCGGCTCATCAACCGAAAGATCGTCCACGGAAAAATCTTCTTCAGCAGGAGCCTCCGTCACGACCTCTTCCGCAGGCTCCTCCGCTTCGAAGGCCTGGGACGGCATCTCCGTGGCCAGAACCGCCTGCAAATCCGCATCGGAATCCGCATCCAGATCGAAGGCCGCCGTCAACTCCGGATCCGCCGGCATCTCTTCGGCAGCAGCCAACGCCGCCAGTAAATCGTCTTCCTCTTCCGAGACGGCATCTTTTTCCGTCGTGGACAGAAGTGCCGCCAAATCCTCCTCTTCCGCAGCGGATCCGAAACCCTCCTCTTCCGAGGCAGCCAAGGCCGCGGCCAGATCCTCATCCGGCGAATCGGCGCCGCTCTCCGCCTCTTCCGCCAACAAAGCCGCCAAAGCCTCGTTATCCGCTTCGGAAAGACTCTCCTCCACGTCCGGCGACAAGGCGGCAGGGGGCTCCTCTTCCGGGGAGAGATCCTGCATCCAGGAATCGTCCTCCACCGCACTCTCCTCCTCTGCGGGAGGGGCGGTTTCGGCAGGGGCTTCCACCACGGGAGCAACCACCGGGGGCAGCGTCGCCACCGGTTGCTCCTCTCCCGCCTCGGCGGAAGGAGCCGCCTGGAAAAAGATGTGCTTGCAACGGGAGCATTTCAGCTTGCGCCCCTTGGTACCCAGCAGGTTCTGGTCTACCTCGAAACGACTCCCGCAGTTCTCGCACTGGACGATCACCCGTCCTCACTCCTCTGGGCAAAAGGGCTCATCACGATACGGACATCATATCGCATTCTCCTCCCGTTTGCAGGGAGGTATCCCTTCAGGCGCAGCATCTCCCGTGCCAACCCCCATCTTGCCCGATTTTCCCCCGAAATGGCCCCTCATGCAGCCCGTTTGCATTATCCGGGTTGAGATAACCGGGTAGGCGGACTACCATGGGGGATGCATCACATGTTTGCCAGGGAAAGGTTTGTGATGGTCGAGTTTCATAATGTCACCATGCGTTACCCAACAGGATACGAGGCGCTCAAAGACGTCTCGTTCATGTTGCCGCGTGGTTCGTTCCATTTTCTCACCGGCCATTCGGGAGCGGGCAAGACCTCCGTGCTCAAGCTAATCTATCGGGCGGAGGTGGCTTCCCAGGGCCATGTCATGATCAACGGACGCAACATGGGCAAGCTTTCGGCGCGGCAGTTGCCCGAGGTGCGGCGCGGCATCGGGGTGATTTTCCAGGATTACAAGCTGCTCTACGATCGCAGTGTCTTCGACAACGTGGCCCTGGCCATGGAAGTGGCCGGTCACGATCCGGCCCGCATCAGCGTTCAGGTGGCGCGCACCCTGGAGTACGTCGGTCTGGGGGAACGCATGCACTTGAGCCCCATCGCCCTCTCCGGCGGGGAGCAGCAACGGGTGGCCATCGCCCGAGCCATCATCAACCGGCCCGCGCTGGTCATCGCCGACGAACCCACCGGCAATCTGGATCGCGCCATGGCCCGGCGCATTCTCTCTCTTTTTCAAGCCATGCACCGTCAAGGGACCACGGTTCTGCTGGTCTCCCATGACGAGGAATTGGCAGCGGAGACCGGCCATCCCCGCATTGCCCTGGTGAGCGGACACCTGACCGTGGTGCCTCCGTCCGCCCGGTTCCAGTCCAGGGTTGCAGCCTCATGAGCGACCAACCGACCGAAAGCGGCAGCGAAGCCCGGGAAGCGGAGATGGCCAGTCTCTCTCCGACGGAGAGTGCAGCCTCCGCAAAAACCGACGCCAAGTCCCAACGGGGCAAAACCCCGAAAAAGGTCGGCGTTTCGGCGGTCTATCGCTATCGCCGCGCCTTGCAACGTGCCTGGCGCTTTTTTCACGAAGGCTCCCTCTCCCACTGGACCACCACCATCATCATCGCCATCGCCCTGACCATCTACGGGGTCTTCTCCCTGCTGCTGGAAAACGCCCAGTCGGCGCTGGATCACTGGCGCGGGGATCGAACCATCACCGTTTTTCTCAAACCCCAGATCACCGGGAACAAGCTCGACCGCTTTCTGGATCAACTGGCCTTGCAACCTCTGGTCACCGGCATCAATCCCATCTCGCCCGACGAGGCCTTGCGGCGTCTCAAGGAGATGATGGGCACCGAAGCGGGTCTGCTCGACGGCTTGGAAGAGAATCCCCTGCCCTATTCCGTGGAATTCACCCTCAAGGAGGACAACCTCCTGGAGGGTGAACGTCTGGCCCGCAACCTCTCCACCTGGTCGGAGATCGATGCCGTCTCCTGGGATCAACAGTGGGCCAAACGCCTCTCCTCCGTGATCCACAGTTTCCGTTACGTCAGCCATGTCCTTTCGGCGTTGTTGCTCTCGGCGGTGGCGCTCATCATTTCCAACACCATCAAGCTGACCATCATCGCCCGGCGTGACGAGGTGGAGGTGATGCGTTTCATGGGCGCCACCAACGCTTTCATCAAGACGCCTTTCATCTTCGAAGGCGTGTTGCAGGGCCTTTTCGGAGCGGTGCTGGCCATGGCCTTCACCCATCTGCTCTATCTGGGAGCGCGGCAGGTGGTGCGGGATCTGGGGCTCTCCTTCGGCGTGCATCTGGTGTTGAATCCCCTCTCCTGGAGCAATCTGGGCTTGATCGTGGGGTTGGGAGTGGTGTTGGGTTTGGCGGGGGCATTGTTGTCTCTGTCGCGTTTTCTAAAAATATAGGTAACTATTCAGGCCCCTGCACAGCGCAGCATGATCGTGTCAACGGCGAAAGGAAAAGTCCCGGGGGTGCCCCCTGGACCCCATGGGGTTGAACGTCAACAGCGAAAGGAAGAGTCCCAGGGCGCTGCCCTGGACCCGTCGGGGGGGATAATCCCCCCCGAACCCCCATATAACTGAACAGATACAAATCTAGAGGAGTATATCGCTCATGTCATCGGTCCCGGCGGGCTTGCACTATACCAAGGAACACGAATGGTTGGCGTTGGAGGGTGATCAGGCCGTGGTGGGCATCACCGACTTCGCCGCCGGACAATTGGGAGATGTGGTTTTCGTGGAATTGCCGGCTGTCGGAACACGGCTGGAGATGGGCAAGCCTTTCGGGGTGGTGGAGTCGGTGAAATCGGTATCCGATCTCTTCGCCCCGGTGTCGGGGGTGGTGACGGCAGTCAACGAAGCGCTGCGCGATGCCCCCGAGAAGGTCAACGAGGATGCCTACGGCGCCGGCTGGATGATTCGCCTGCAGTTGGAGGAAGGCGCGGACCGGAGTTTCCTGATGGACGCCGAAGATTACGGCAAGCTGATTGCCCACTGAGCAGTCCATATGGTCTTTAAGTAGCAAGAAGGGTTGGGGGGTCAAGGGGGGAGCTCTGCTGCCCCCCTTGGCCTTTGACTTTTTCCGGCCTCTTTTTTCAACCCGATTCAATGCCGTTCTCAAGCCATGACATGGATACGCGCCCACCAGCAAGGCCTGGTTCTCAAATGGGCGGAATTGAACGAGCGAGGGTAATCCAATGCCGTTGCCACGAATTGTCTCCGTCGCTCCGGGAGAACGACCCTACACCCTGCACATCGGCTGGAAAGCCGGAGGGGAGAGCCTTGTGGATGTTTCAACGTTGATTGAAACGTTCCGGGTTTACACCCCGTTGCGACAATCCATCGAATTGTTCAAACAAGTTCGAATTGGGGAATACGGAACGGATATCGTGTGGACCGAGGAGGTGGATCTCTCCGCCGAAACCTTGTGGCGGCTGGCCCAGGAACAATCCCAAATCACCGTTGAAACCTTCCAAAAAGGAAACGTCCTGAGAGAACAGCAGAGTTCCCACAACAAGGTTGCGGTATTTTTGTGATATGTTTTGACTTTCAATATTTTATCTTTTAAGTATCAAAAAAAGAAATGTTCAGTCCTTTGACTTTTGTTTGACAGTTATTTGTGTTTCTTTCCTGGTAACTATGCAGACCCCTGCACGGGGCAGCACGATCGTGTCAACGGCGAAAGGATAAGTCCCAGGGGTGCCCCCTGGACCCCATGGGGTTGAAACGTCAACAGCAAAAAGGAAAAGTCCCAGGGCGCTGCCCTGGACCCGTCGGGGGGGATAATCCCCCCCGAACCCCCGTATATCTGAACAGTTACCTTTCCTGTAACGATTCTGGAAGGGAATTGTTAACGGAGAAAGTCAAAGGACAGAACATTTCCTTTTTTTGATACTTAAAGGATAACATATTGAAAGTCGAAGATTATCTGCTCAGCACCGCCACCGCCTCCACATGCACCGTATGCGGAAACATCTCGATCGGCGTCACCCGCTCCAAACTCCAGCCCCCCTTTTGCAAAATGGCCACATCCCGCGCCAACGTCGCCGGGGCGCAGGAGACATAAACCACCCGCTCACACCGGCTCACCCCCTTCACAACACCCCCCAAATAACGCGCCACCGCCACCGCACCGGTTCGCGGCGGATCCATCACCACCACCTGCTCCCGTCCCCAGGGCAGACTGGCCACCTTCTCCGGGCGAAACAGATCCAACTCCCGCCAGCTCAGAATGGAGAGGTTCTCCCGTTCCCCGTTGTGACGCGCCGCCTGCAACGCCGGAGCGTAACTCTCCACCCCTAACACCTCCGAACGTCCCATCGCCGCCAACGGAATGGTCAGATTGCCCACCCCGCAAAACAGATCCCATAAACTCCCCCGACCCGTCCCCACCCCCGCCCGGGTGGTGGCCACCAGGCGTTCGTTCTCCTGGGCGTGCCCCTGAATGAAATCCCCGGGCCCGAAAGCCACCTTCATCCCCGCCACCCGATAATGCAGATACTCCCCACCCACCAGGCGCTCCAGGGTGTGTTTGCGACCCTGTTGCAACCACAACCCCGCCAGCTTCTGTTCCCGTGAGAAACCCATCAGCCGCTGCCGATCCGCCGGAGAGGGCGACTCCAGAAAATGGAACACCAATCCCACCCCCTCGAAGCCCACCACCCCGTCCACCTGGGGCAACCCGTCCCCTCCCGCCAAGGTGGAAATCAGCTCCCGCAACGGTGTCAGCAAGTCGGACAAGCGTCCGTGCAACACCGGGCAACTTGGCAGATCCACCACCCGGTGGCTTTCCGGAGCGTGGAATCCCAGCAGGGTTTTCCCGGTGCGCCGATGCACCTTGAGGCCCGCGCGAATGCGATAGCCCAAGGGCTGATCCGGCCAAACCAGCGGCGCCACCTTTTGCTCCGCATCCGCCACCCGTCCCAGCCGGCGCAGGGAGTCCACCAGGAAATCGCGTTTGGCGGCACACACCGCTTCGGGTCCGAGATGCATCAGTCCGCAGCCGCCGCACTCCCCGTAAAGGGGACAAACCGGCTCCACCCGCCCCGGACCGGGACGAAGCACCTCCACCAATCGGCCACGGGCCAAACCCCCGCCGCCGGGCAACGGTTCGTAGCGGATATCGTCTCCCGGCGCGGTCCCCGGAATGGCCACCAGCCCGTCGGGAGTGGAGACACATCCCAATCCGCCGGGCAGCAGGCGTTCGATGTGGCCTTCAAGGATTGATTGATTTTCAGCAGGATTCACGGTATTGCAACTTTCAGGTGATAAAAATGTTATAATTTTTTGACTTTCAATATTTATCTTTTAAGTATCAAAAAAAGGAAATGTTCTGTCCTTTGACTTTTCTGTTTATCATTTATCTGAGATGTCTTAAAACAATCACTCTACGGTTGGGCAATTGGTTAATACTTATCATCGCTCCAACGTCGGCATCAATCGAAAGAATGCCTCACATTTATCAAGAACGCTTTCGATTGATGCTGCTCGAAAAACTTCAGTATTTAATTGTTCGCATCCATTTGATACACAATCAATCGCTGTCTTTTCCCATAAACGTTTACATGGCCAAGTCTTCATTTCCCTCAAAAACGGAGCAGAGCATTTTAAATCTCGCAATCGCTCCGCCAGATTGACGGCAAAACCAACCTTAAATCGACACGGATCATGATCCGGCTCTAACAGGACAAAATAGAAAACTCCTTTGTCTGGAGTATATACAGTTCCTGCACTATCATTAATACCTTCATAATCTTCCTCTTTTATATTTCTTACAAGTTCATTTTGAATCAATTCGACACTGCTTTGTGGAATATATGATACCATCTGACCATGCCTATTTGGACTTTGTAAATTCTTCTTTTCTATGCCGAGGCGAGCAATAATTTTAAAAATTGTTGTCTTTTTCTTGCCGAATTGACTGGCAACGTCTATTACGGAAATATAATCATTTTCATTAATGTCCATTAATGATCCCTCTCCACTTGCTCAAAATCACCCATCAGTTCCGGCAGATCCCTCGCCCCGTGAAGTATCCGCAAAACCAACGGGGGAACTGTTTCGGCATCGTACACCAACACATAAGGAAAGTTCGTCAGGAACAATACCCGCGCAGGAGAATCAATCAGTTCGGATCGTTCCCGACCCGCCCGTGGATGGGCGCCAAGGAGAAGTGTCGCCTTGTCGATGGCAATCCGAAAGGCTCGCGCAGCCTCTGGATTGTCCGCCATAATCCATCGCGTTGCCTCCAGTATATCCCGCCGAGCTTGGGGAGATAACCGGGCAGGTTTCATTGCGAAGATTCTTCGATCATCCGATCCACTTCCGCCAGCACATCCGCCGCCTCGCAAGCTCCCTCCCGTTGGGTCTCCTGGCGAACATCATCCAGCATGGCGTTGAAATGTTTCCGACGCTCCTCTTTCTCTTGAAACATCTTCATCGCGCTATAAACAACCTCACTAACCGTGTTGAAACGTCCGCTGGCCACACATCCACAGGCAAACGATTCAAGTTCCGGAGTAAGATGGATGTTGGTTGACATGTCACCCTCCTCACAGGGGTTGCTGATTGCAATATCTTTTTTATATTTATCTGAAAATCTGTGGAAATGATAACAGAATAAGTCAAAGGACAGAACATTTTCTTTTTTTGATACTTAAAGGATAAAATATTAAAAGGCCGGCCTTTATTCCTTCCGCCATGGCGGTCTGGCTCTGGCCATCAGGAGATGATCCATCAACACCAGGGCCATCATGGCTTCCGCCACCGGCACTCCGCGAATGCCCACACAGGGATCGTGGCGACCTTCCGTCACCACCTCGCAGGGTTTTCCGAAACGGTCCACCGACAATCGCGGCAGACGAATCGACGAGGTGGGCTTGAAAGCCAGCCGCACCACAACCGGCTGCCCCGACGAGATGCCCCCCAGAATGCCGCCGGCCCGATTGGCCAGAAAACGTACCGACCCGGCATCCTCGCCCGGCACCATCTCATCGCCCATGAGGCTGCCCCGCAAACGGGCGCTCTCCATGCCCGCGCCGATCTCCACCCCCTTGACCGCGTTGATGCTCATCATGGCCTTGGCCAACTCCGCGTCCAACCGGTCGAAAACCGGCTCCCCCCAACCGGCGGGCACCCCTTCGGCCACCACCTCCACCAACGCCCCCACGGAATCACCCTCCTGACGCAGGGTCTCGATCAAAGCGGCGAACCGGGGCGCAGCCTCGGCGTCGGGAGTGAAAAAGGGGTTGCGTTCCACCTCCGCCCAATCCCACCGATTGCGGTCGATGGCCTCCTCGCCCATGGCTATCAGCGCCCCACGCAGTACAATCCCTTCCCGACACAGCAGTTTGCGGGCGATGGCCCCCGCCGCCACCCGCACCGCCGTCTCCCGGGCCGAGGCGCGTCCCCCGCCCCGATAGTCCCGAAAACCGTATTTGGCGTCGTAGGTGTAATCGGCATGGCCGGGACGGTAGCGGTCCTTGATGGCGCCGTAATCCCGGGAACGCTGATCGGTATTCTCGATCAACAGGCCGATGGGAGTCCCGGTGGTGCGCCCCTCGAAAACCCCGGAGAGAATCCGTACCCGATCCTCCTCCCGACGCTGGGTGGTGAAAGCGCTCTGGCCGGGACGACGACGCTCCAGATCCCGTTGCAAATCCGCCTCCGTCAGCTCCAATCCGGGAGGGCAGCCGTCCACCACGCCACCAATGGCCGGGCCGTGGCTTTCGCCGAAGCTGGACAGACGAAACATCCTCCCCATTGCGCTGCCGGACATGCTACGCCTCCCCTTTTTCGCCGTCTTTCACCACCGC
>JADGAQ010000138.1 GCA_015231925.1 Magnetococcales bacterium | reverse complement strand
GCCCCGAGGTTTTGACGTGGCCTTTGGCGGGTCGAAGCCCAAAGAAGAAATGCCCAACCTCGAACCGCCTCCAAACCCTGTTCCGTCTTCGACCCGCCCGGAGGGGGCAAGGGGAGGGCCTCATCCTCCCCATCCTTGAACGTGCCAATGCGCCATGGTTCGGGTTTTCAAGAATAACTTAATATTTTTTCAGAACAACCCCGGCTGTGTCTTGGTGGTGAGTTCAAAAATGGGGAGGATGAGGCCCTCCCCTTGCCCCCTCCGGCGGGTCGAAGGGTTTACGAAGATCGTGCGGGGGATCGGGTTGGTGCGCTTTCCTTCAGCGCTTCGACCCGCCAAAGGCCAGGTCAACACCTCGGGGCTCCGCCCCGAACCCCGCCGGGGGGGCCAGCCCCCCGGTCCCCCGCATGACTGAAAAGGCCACGGATCTCAACATCCCAAGATGGGCGCGGTTCAGTGAACGACACACCAAAAAAAGTCATCATCATCGGCGGCGGCATCTCCGGCCTGAGTACCGCCTGGTTTCTGCATCGGGCCGGCATACCGGTCTGTCTGTTCGAGCGGGAGACCGAGGCGGGCGGCAGCATTCGCACCCGGGAGCGCAACGGCTACCGGGTGGAAGAGGGCCCCAACTCCACACTGCAAAAACCCAAACGCCCGGAAGACGCCCTGGGACGCCTGCTCGCCGGACTGGGTGTGGAGGATCGGCTGCAGGAGGCGGCAACCGCAGGAGCCATTCGCTACGTGGTGCGCGACGGACGTTTGCAGCCTCTGCCCGCGTCGCCACCCGCCTTTCTGACCACCTCTCTCTTTTCCTGGCGGGCCAAGTTGCGCCTGCTGGCCGAACCCTTCATCGGACGGGCGGCGGACGAAGAGAGCATCGCCTCTTTCGTGCGCCGTCGTCTGGGGCAGGAGTTTCTGGACTACGCCATCGAGCCCTTCATCTCCGGGGTCTATGCCGGGGATCCGCGTCAACTGTCGGTGCGTGCCGCCGTGCCGCGCATTCACGCTTTGGAGGCGGAATACGGCTCCCTGCTGAAGGGGGCGCTGGCCCTGGGTCAGGTCAACAAGGGAGCGGGCATGCCCAAGGGACGACTGGTCTCGTTCGATGGCGGCATGCAGTTTCTCTCCCGCGCCATCAGCCGGGCCCTGCCGCCGGGCAGTGTGCGCACGGGATTGCGCATCACCCGATTGAGCCGCCACGAACGGGGCGAACCCTGGCGATGCTACTGGGAAGGCCGGGTGGAGCGGGGCATCGAACGGGGGGATCAACTGGTACTCTCCGTTCCCGCCCGGGAGGCGGCGTTTCTCTTGCGGGAGCTGGCTCCCCAGGCGGCTGCCGTGCTGGAGGGGATTCCCTACGCGCCCATCGCTTCCGTGGCGTTGGGTTACGCCCGCGCCCAGGTGGCGCACAGTCTGAACGGTTTTGGTTTCCTCATTCCCCGCAAAGAGGGGGTGCGCAGCCTGGGAGGCCTCTTTTCCAGCAGCCTCTTTCCGGGTCGGGCCCCGGAGGGCCATTGCCTGCTCACCGCCTTCATCGGCGGCGCCATGGATACCGCCTTTCCCACGGAGACCACCCCCGATCTGGCGGCGCGGGTGGTCGACGACATGGCGCATCTGCTGGGCATTCAGGGAGCGCCGCACCTGCTGGCGCCCACCCGTTACGAACGGGCCATTCCCCAATACACCCTGGGCCATCTGCAACGCATCGCCGCCATCGACCGCCATCTGGAAGCCTTGCCCGGCCTGTGGACCCGGGCCAACTGGCGGGACGGCATCGCCGTGGCGGAGTGTGTGCGTCAGGCGGAGCTGACTGCGGAAAGGATCGTGGCGCGATGGACATCCGATTGATCGTTCTGGATACGGAAACCACCGGTTTCGGCACCGATGAACACCGCATCGTGGAGATCGGCTGCGTGGAGTTGCTGGGCAGCCGCAAGGGGGAGCAGCGGCAGTGGTATCTCAATCCGGAGCGCCCCATTCCCAAGGAGGCCACTGCCGTTCACGGCATTACCGACGCCAAGGTGGCGGATGCCCCCCTGTTCAAGCAGGTGGCGGGGGAGTTTCTGGCCTTTGTGGGGGAGTCGACGCTGGTGATCCACAACGCCGCCTTCGACATGGGTTTCCTCAACATGGAGCTGACCCGGTCGGGGCGGGAGACGCTGCCCATGAGCCGGGCCATCGATACGGTGACCTTGGGCAAAAAACGCTTTCCGGGGGCCACCGTCAGTCTGGATGCGCTGTGTCGTCGGCTCGGAGTGGACAATACCAACCGGGTGCTGCACGGGGCGCTGCTGGATGCCCATCTGCTGGCGGAAGTCTATGTCGCGTTGACGCGGGAGGGGCAGTATCGGTTGGATCTGAAGGACGATCCCCCGCCGGTGGTCGGCAAGGGGGAGAGTGTGGGGCGCAAGGTCTATCCGGCGCGGCAGTGGGCGATTCTGCCGGAGGAGGAGGAGGCTCATCGTTTGTTTCTGGCGCTGCTGGAGAAGGAGTCGGGTGGCCACTGCTTCTGGATGCAGGAGCCGGAGGGCAAGGGGTGATCTGCCTTTCAATATTTAATCTTTTAAATATCAAAAAAAGAAAATGTTCTGTCTTTTGACTTTGTATTCTATCTTTTGACTTTATTAATCATTCTTTTATAATAAAGATACTCATCAAGCCGCATGCCGCACTTCCACCCGGATTCCGGCGCGGATGGCCAGCATCACCAGCATGTCCAAGCTGAATTTCGCCCACTTACCACATACCAGATCGGAAACCCGTGACTGGGTGATGCGGAGAACCTTGGCGGCTTCTGTCCGAGTCCACCCTTTCTGCGTGATGACGAGCCGCAAGTCCGCCATGAGATCGGCACGCATCGACAGGAGCATGGCTTCATCCGGCGGAAAGCCGAGATCCGCGAAGATGTTTCCACTGGATGCGATGACCGGTTCATCCATGATTCATGGCTTCCTGAGTCGGTGCCCGTGGGCAAGGGGTGACCCGATGGATTACCGGGTCGTTGGTAAACGAGGTTCTTGAGGGATGGGTTGCACTTTTTTCCACTCTTCGGACTGTCTGGCTTCCCAGATGTCGACGGCGTTTTGCAGATTCAGCCAAAGCTCCGGAGTGGTGTTGAAGGCCATGGCCAGACGAAGCGCCATGTCGGCGGTGATGGCGCCGTTTTCGTTGACGATCTTCGAGATGGTCTTTCGGGAGACGCCCACCCGGTGGGCCAGTTCGGTGACGGTCAGCCCCAGCGGATCCATGTGATGCCGCTTGAGCAGGCCTCCGGGGTGGGTGGGTTTTCGAAGTCTTGGCCTCGCATTGAGCATGATCAGGGCCTTTAAATAAACGGTTAAGATATGAGAAAAACTATTTAGTGATAGTCGATCATATTGATATCAGAGGCTTTCCCATCGTCGAATCGAAAAATGATTCGCCAGTTTTGGTCCACATCAATGGCCCAGATTCCTTTTCGATCTCCTTTGAGTGGATGTAGGCGGTATCCGGGAATATCCATGTCCCTGATCTCCTTGGCGGCATCCAGGCGGTCCAGAATATCGGCAATTTTTTGTGTTCGCTGAGGCGGGACTCCTTTCTTGGTCCCGTCGTAGAAGAAATCTTCCAACCCCTTGTGAATAAAGCTTCCGATCATGTCATCTCCTGTTCGGATCGCGAAGCCGACCGTCGGATGTAACTCTATAGGTTACACCTGGAATTGGCAAGAGAAACTTTTCACCCCGGCCACAACAGCCGCTGCCCCTTGCCCCACCCCAGACTGCCGCGCAGATTGCGTCGCACCCACTCTGCGGCCAGAAGAATGGCCTCCGTCAACGGCAAACCCTGCCCCATTCCCGTGGCAATCCCCGACGCCAGGGTGCAACCGGTGCCGTGATAGCCCCCGGAGGCCGTCAGACGGGCCGTGGCGAAGCGTTGTACCCGTTCTCCGTCCCAGAGCAGGTCCGTGACCGTCGGCCCCGGCAGATGGCCTCCGGTGACCAGCACGGCCCGTGCCCCAAGAGTCACCAGTCGCCGTGCCGCCTGTTCCATGTCGTCGAGGGTGTCGACCGGCCGTCCCGACAACAACGCCGCCTCCCGCAGATTGGGGGTCAGCAGGGTGACGCGGGGCAGCAGCCGCTCCCGGAACAACAACAGACCCGCCTCCTCCAGCAACGTGCCGCCGGCGGTGCCCGCCAGCACCGGATCGGCCACCACGGGAAGCCCCGGCCAGTCGGCAAGCACCCGACACACCTCCTCCACAATGGCGCGGTTGGCCAGCATGCCCAGTTTGACGCCGTCCGCGCCGATATCCTCCAGACAGGCCCGCATCTGTTGACCCACGAGTTCGGCGGGCAGGGCCTCGACCCGGCAAACCCGCCCCGTGTCCTGCACCGTGATGGCGGTGATCGCCGTCATGGCGTAGCCGCCCAGGGCGGTGACGGTCTTCAGATCGGCCTGCAAACCCGCTCCCGCCACGGGATCGGAGCCCGCCACCACCAGAATGCGCGCCGGACGCTTGTCATGCGGCATGGGCTGTGCTAGTTCATTACCCGTTGCCCCATCGTGCCGCACCCTCAAGCCCTCCTGGACAGGAAACGTCGCCATGTACAAAGTCCTTCTCGCCGATAAAATGTCGCCACTGGCCGAAGAGATCCTGCGTCAGCAGGGCATCGAAGCGGTGGTCCGTCCCGGTCTCTCTCCCGAAGAGTTGAAAGCCGTGCTGCCGGAGTTCGACGGAGTGGCCATCCGTTCCGCCACCCGCATGACCGCCGAACTGATCGAGGCGGCCACCCGGTTGAAGGTGATCGGCCGGGCGGGCATCGGCGTGGACAACGTGGACCTGCCCGCCGCCACCAAACGGGGCATCATCGTGATGAACACCCCCTTCGGCAATACGGTGACCACGGCGGAACACACCATCGCCCTCATGCTCTCCGCCGCCCGCCACATGCCGGCGGCCACCGCCTCCACCAGGGCCGGCAAATGGGAAAAGAACCGTTTCATGGGCAAAGAGCTGTTCCGCAAGACCCTGGGCATCATCGGCACCGGCAATATCGGCGCACTGGTGGTGGAACGCTGTCTGGGGCTGAAGATGCACGTTCTGGCCTATGACCCCTTCATCAGCAAGCAGCGGGCGGAAGACATGGGCATCGAGCTGGCCCCCAGCCTGGAGGAGTTCTGGCCCCGCATCGACGTGCTGACCGTGCATACGCCCCTGACCCCCACCACCCGCCATCTGGTCAATGCCGAGGCCTTTTCCAGGATGAAGAACGGGGTGCTGGTGGTCAACTGCGCCCGTGGCGGCATCATCGACGAGGACGCCCTCTACGATGCGCTGAAATCGGGCAAGGTCTTCGCCGCCGGACTCGATGTCCTGGAGGTGGAACCGGCCAGGGAACACAAGCTCTTCGAGCTGGAAAACGTGGTCTTCACCCCCCATCTGGGCGCTTCCACCCAGGAGGCGCAGGTCAACGTGGCCACCCAGGTGGCGCAGCAGATTGCCGACTTCCTGCTGAAGGGCACCATCCAGAATGCCCTCAACATCCCTTCCGTCAGCGAAGAGGAGCTGCCGACGCTGCGTCCCTACCTCAATCTGGCCGACAAGCTGGGCACCACCCTGGGCCAGTTGACCGACGCCGGCGTCAAGCGGCTGATCATCACCTACGAGGGGGAGGTCTCCGCCCTGAACCAGAAACCGATTACCGCCACCATCCTCAAAAGCCTGCTCGGTCCCATGCTGGAAGAAGGGGTCAATCTGGTGAATGCCCCCATCATCGCCCAGGAACGGGGCATCGAGGTGGTGGTGAGCAGTCAGAAACGCCAACAGAAGGGCTTCACCTCGTTGATCACCGTGGGGCTTTCCACCGATGATCGGGACCGCTGCATCTCCGGCACGCTGTTCAATGGTCAGCAGCCCCGTATCGTGGCCATGAACGACATTCCCATCGAGGCCACTCCCGAGGGCAACCTGCTGCTGGTGTCCAACCGGGATGCGCCGGGTCTCATCGGGCGCGTGGGCACCATTCTGGGTGATGCGGGCATCAATATCGCCAACTTCCATCTGGGGCGCACCGCCATC
Source organism: Magnetococcales bacterium (assembly GCA_015231925.1). Classification (NCBI taxonomy): domain Bacteria; kingdom Pseudomonadati; phylum Pseudomonadota; class Magnetococcia; order Magnetococcales; species Magnetococcales bacterium. Next base: position 5,397 of record JADGAQ010000138.1, on the reverse strand, counting down.
GGCGGGCGGGCCATCGCCTTCATCAACGTCGACGAGGAGATTCCCGCAGAGGTGATGCAGCGGTTGGGACAGGTGACCAACGTATTGGAGGTCAAGCAGATCCGCTACTGAGACATCTCCCGGTAGAGTTCCAGATAGGCCCTGGCCATGGCCTCCGCGCTGAAGCGGGAGGCGATCTTCGTGGCCAGGGCTCCTCCCATCTCCCGTGCGGTTTCGGGATGGTCGGCCACCCACAGCACCGCATCCGCCAGGGCGGACGCATCCTCCGTTCTGGTCAGCAGCCCCTCTTTTCCCGGTTCCAGCAGATCCCGAAAAGCGTCGATATCGGAAGCGATCACCGTCATGCCCAGGGCGCCGGCTTCCAGAAAGGTGTAGGGGGTGCCTTCGCTGCGGGAGGGCATCAGCAGGGCCAGCGCCCGCCGGGCCATGGCCTGCCAGACCGGACGGGGCAGCACTCCCGGAAAGTGGATGCGTTCCGACAGGCCGCGTTTGACGACCTCTTCCCGCAGGGGGGTGGCGTATTCGGGCATGGTGCCGGTATCCCCGACCAGCAGAAGATGCAACTCCGGTTGCTGCGCCAACACCCGGCTCCAGGCCGCCACGGCGATATCCACCCCCTTGACCGGCTCGATCCAGCCCACCATGAGGCAGAACCGTTCGGGAAGCGCCATCCCGACGGGAAGGGGGGCGGGCACGGGAGGCGGCGTGCCGTTGGGGATGCAGCGCACCGCGCGACCGGGGAAATGTTCGCGTGCCAGCCGTTCCAGAGCGGGAGAGACCGTTACCAGGTAACGGGCGCGCCGCAGGCAGCGACGCTCCATCCAGGCCAGCCAGCCTTTGCGTTTGGTGAATTTCACCAGATCGGTGCCGTGAAAGGTGATCAGGCAGGGAGGAGCGCCCAGCAGGGCGAGCAGCAGGAAATAGAAGTCGTAGGATTGCAGGGTGTGCAGATGGATGAGATCGACGCCTTCCCGGCGCAGCAGACGCCGCAGGGTGAGGAGGGTGCGGGGGAATTCGACCAGCCAGCCCAGGAAACCCCTTACGGGATGACGGTCGATGGGCATGCGCAGACGCAGGGTGAAGAGATCGACCTCGCCGTGGCGCTGTTGCGAGAGGTTCTTGTCGTTCCAGCCGCCCGGAATGAAGAAGGAGACGCGACAGGAGGCCTGCAGCGATGCCGCCAGGGTGTGCAGCATGGCGTCGATGCCGCCGTGAATGTCGGGAAAATGGGTGTGGTGGACGAGCAGGACATGTGGCAGAAGATGCGGATGAGGCCGGGACGGCGGGGCGGAAGGCAGTGTCATCGCCGTTTCGAGGGATCCGATATCGAGAGTGGCGCGCGGTACAGGACTTGAACCTGTGACCTTTGGCTCCGGAGGCCAACGCTCTATCCACTGAGCTAACCGCGCCCGATGGGCCTCTTTATAGGCAAAGTGGAGCGCCGTGTCAATTGGCCATGGGAAAAGGCGCACAGATCCCATTCCGCCGACTTGACAGGAAAGCGGAGCATTGCCTAGAATTCACGGTTTTGGAGAAGGTAAAAGCCGTCAGCCAGATAGGGAGATTTCGTTCATGAGCCAACATATCCTGCAGACATCCGACGACCGGTTCGAAGAAGAGGTATTGCAGGCCAAACTGCCGGTATTGGTGGATTTCTGGGCGGAGTGGTGCGCGCCCTGCAAGCAGGTGGCTCCGTTCCTGGACTCCCTGGCGGAGGATTATCAGGGGCGCCTCATCGTGGCCAAGATCAACATCGACCAGAATCCCGGTACACCGGGTCGTTACGGCGTGCGTGGCATTCCCACGCTGATGCTTTTCAAGGGTGGCAAGATCGATGCCTCCAAGATTGGCGCCATGCCCAAGTCGAAGCTGTACGAATGGGTGGAATCGGCCCTGTAGTCTCTGTTTTCTCCCCGTCCCTCCGGCGTCCTGCCGGAGGGGTCAGGGTCCATCCGGCAGTTGCCACGTCCGACAAAACTGCGTAAACCGTTGCGGCGCCACCTGTTGCAGGCGCACCCGCTTGTCCCGTCCCTGTTCCCCCTGCACGATGATCACCGCGCTTTTGGCGATGCCGAGTTGTTTGGCCAGATAGGCGATCAACGCCTTGTTGGCGGCGCCTTCCACGGGAGGGGCGGTCAGGGCGACGCCCAGACGTCCGTGGCGCAGGCCGAGAATGGTTTCACGGGAGGCGCGCGGCGCCACATGGATTTCCAGGAGGAGATCGCCCTGCTCCGTGCGCCACCAGGAGGTGGCGGCGTTGCTCATGGCATGAAAGAGGGGGGATCGATGGCGCTGCTGGCGGGGGTCATGAGCAGCTCCATGCCGTTTTGCAGCAGTCCCAGCAGAAAGATGGTCAGGATGACGGCCAGAAACGGGGTCAAATCCATGCCGCCCAGGGTGGGGATGGAGGGGCGCAGACGGCGCAGTACGGGTTCGGTGGCCTGGAAGATGAAGCGCACCCAGGGGTTGTAGAGGTTGATGGCGGCGGGTTGACCGCGGCGGAAGGAGATCCAGGACCAGAGGTTGAGGCCGCTGCGCACCAGAAAAAGTATCAGGTAGAAAGTGATGAGCAGGTGGACGACGATGAACAGTTCGTTGACCAGCATCAGCATGGCTCCGCCGGTGGAGAGGCCGGTGGAGAGGGCGACCAGGATACGTTTGGCCAGGGCGAGCAGGAGCAGGGCCACGATGGGGGAGAAGTCGAGGCCGCCCAGGGTGGGCAGCAGGCGTTGCAGGGGGCGCAACAACGGATCGGTGGTGCGTACCAGGAACTGGACCAGGGGGTTGTAGGGATCGGGGTTGACCCAGGAGAGCAATACCCGGATCACCACCATCCAGGAGAGCAGTTCCAGGACGAAGTTGAGGATTGTGGCGATGGAGGCGAAGAGGCCCATGGAGGGATTCCTTTCTTTGGACTTTTAATATTTATCTTTTAAGTATCAAAAAAAGAAAATGTTCTGTCTTTTGACGTGTCTGTTGTTCATTACATAAGCGCACATCAAAAAATTTATATTTTATTAGTACAAATTCAAAGTCAAAGGATAGAACATTTTCTTTTTTTGATACTTAAAGGATAAATAGTGCAAGTCAACGGAGTTCCCCTGCCCGCTTCCAGGCGGCCATTACCGCCTCCATCAAAGCCCCCCGCACCCCCGCCTGTTCCAGACGCAACAACCCGGCAATGGTGGTGCCGCCGGGCGAGGTGACCTGGTTTTTGAGTTCACCGGGATGCTTGCCACTCTCATCCATCAACCGGGCGGAACCCAGCAGCGTCTGAATGGCCAGCCGGTCGGCCACATTGCGCGGCAGACCACAAGCCACCCCACCGTCGGAAAGGGCCTCCGCCATCAGAAAGACATAGGCCGGACCCGACCCCGAGAGGGCGGTGACCGCATCCAGCAGGGACTCCTGCCCCAGAATCAGGGTTTCGCCGCAAGCATCCAGAACGCTTTTGGCCAGGGCGATCTGGGGAGCCGTCACCGTGGCAGCCGCCACCAGTCCGGTGATGCCCGCCCCCACCAGCGCCGGCGTATTGGGCATGGCCCGCAGCAAGGGTTGTCCTTCGGGCAGCAGGGCCCCCATCTGCGCCAAAGTCACCCCGGCGGCGATGGAGAGGACCACGGTTTGCGGTTGCAGACTCTGCCGGATCTCCTGCAGCACCATCGGCACCACACCGGGTTTGACCGCCAGCACCAGCAGATCGATGTGGCTTTGCAGCAGGGTGTGGTTGTCCGTCAACGGCAGCAGTCCGGGGCACAGGGCAGTCAACTCCCGACGCCGTTCTCCGTTGGGTTCGGCCACCCGCAGATGATGGGTGGAGACGCCACGGCGCATCAACCCCTGGATCAGGGCGGCGGCCATGTTGCCGCCGCCGCTGAAAGCGATGGTGGTATCGGGGGGAAGAGCGGTTTCCATGGATCGTACTCCCTGCGGCGTTATGGAGCCAATTGTAAAACTCCCGCCGCCAAGCGGAAATATATTTTAAATCTTTTGACGTTCAATATGTTATCTTTTAAGTATCAAAAAAAGGAAATGTTCTATCCTTTGACGTTTTGTTTGTTGTTAAGATCATCAAGACCCATTGCTTCGCGGTTTTGCAAGGGGCTCAAGAAACAAGTCAAAATATAGAACATTTCCTTTTTTTGATACTTAGAAGATAACATATTGAAAGTCAAAATTATATTATCACTTTGCAACTCTCTCATGGATAATGTCGTGCCCCGAAAAGGGCGCTGCCCACCCGGATCAGGGTGGCGCCCTCCTCGATGGCGACTTCAAAATCGTGGCTCATGCCCATGGAGAGTTCCGCAAGACGCAAACCCGGTGTCTCCTGCTCCAGACGGCGGGCCAGCCGAGCCAGCTCCCGGAAATGGGGACGCACCGCTTCGCTCTCTTCCAGATACGGGGGCACGGTCATCAGACCCCGCAGATCGAGCCCGGAGAGGGCGCGCACCGCCGTGACCGCCGCTGCGACCTCCATCGTGGCGAAGCCGTGCTTTTGGCTCTCCCCGCCGACATTGACCTGCAGCAGTATCGGCAGCGGCGTTGCCCTGCCCGACGCGACCACGCAACGGTGCAGCTCCTGGGCCAGGGGGATGGAATCCACACTATGGACCATGTTGAACAAGGCTGCGGCCTCCCTGGCCTTGTTGCGTTGCAGGGTGCCGATCAGATGCCATTCCAGGGCGGGGTTCGCCAGTTCGGCGATTTTGTCGCGGGCCTCCTGCACGCGGTTTTCGCCGAAGAGGCGCAGTCCGCAGGCCACCGCTTCGGCGACCACCGAGGCGGGCAGGGTTTTGGTGACAGCTACCAGTCGCACGTTGTCGGGATCCCGCTGGCAGCGTTGGCAGGCGGCGATCATACGGTTGTGGATGGCGCGGATCGAAGCGGTCAGGCTCATGGGTTATGCCCGCCGGGAGCCGGTTTGCCGCTGACTTTGGCCGCCGCCGGGGCCGTGGTGGCGGGTTTGGGTTCGGCGGCCAGGGAGAGGCAGAGCTTTTCCAGTGACTGGCGGGAGAGTTCCCGTCCGGGTTCCAAGGTCTCCTTGAGCTGACCGAGCAGTCCCTGGGAGAAGGTGTCGGCGGAGAGGACCACACTGTCGTGTTTGAGGCCGTAGCTGACTCCGGACATGCCTACCGCGACCAGCAGTACCCAGAAAAAGAGCGAAAAGCTGTTGGCCACGATCTTGTAGATCCCGAAGAGGGCCAGCAGCCCTCCCGCGACCACCAGTATCCAGGATTCCATGGCAGGCAAGACGGGCATGACATTCTCCAAAGCCTGTGCGACGGGTTGAAATTCTCGACTATACGGTAAAATCGCGCGGGCTTCATCGGAAGAATTGCCGTATCTGTTCAGGTATACGGGGGTTCGGGGGGGATTATCCCCCCCGACGGGTCC
>JADGAQ010000137.1 GCA_015231925.1 Magnetococcales bacterium | reverse complement strand
GGGCGATCTCTTCCCGGCTTTCCCGTCCCTGGGAGATCACCTCGATCACCCCGTCTTCGGGCTGATAGGTGAGCGCGAATTCGAGAACCGGGCGACGGTTGCGGCGGGCCAGTTCTCCCTCCTGAAACTCCAGGAAACTGTCCGGCAACCCTTCCCGGTAAACCATCACCTGCACCAGACGGCTTTCCTCGTCCAGGTGGGCGCGGGTTCGGTGGTACACCTCCACCTTCACCTGCCCGGTGCGGAAGAGATCGCGGATGCGGGTCTCGAACTGCCGGTGATGCTCCGAATCCATGCTGACCGTGGCCTGGGGCGGCCCCACGAAACCGTCCCACATCCGCCCCAGCCGGTGGCTGTCGGTGTAACGGATCTCCTCGGCCCGTTGGAACGCTCCGGGATCGTGGAGAAACAGCCAGGTCGCTCGATCATGGGCGTTCTCCAGGTTTCCGAACAATTCCTGGTCCCTCACGACGCTCCACATCGCTTCCTGAACGAGTTCGTCGGTCATCCCATCGATGCGCCCGGCATCCACCAACAACATCGCCCGTTTGCCATCATCCATGGCCTCGACGGCCTTGAGCAGGGGAACGACCACCTTGATTTCCTGTTCCGCCCAGTCGAGGCTGGGGACGGGAAAGCCGTTTCCCTGGAAATAGGCCTGCAATCCCTTGGCAGGCGTGTTGCGGATGAAGCGGGCGATGTGGAGCATGACGGATTCTCCTGAATACCTTAAGAGAAAGGTTCTTCCTCAACCAAGTGGATGGCCCCCGGTTGAATGCCGGGGGGCATCGGTCATCACTTTTTGTGCTTTGTAGGGTCCACCAGACGATATCCCTGGCCCTGATTAGGTGTGGGAGGCAACGGTTTGTCTTTGATCGCAGTGATCTCGGTTTTTGATCCAGGAATCTTGTATTGTCCTGACTGAGGCGCCGGAGTGCCCGGTTTTAATGTCTTGCTCATGAGTCAATCTCCTGCAAAAAGTGAACAGAGATGTTGTTTGATCTTGGCGAAAGCATATTTGCCTTCCTGTTACCCCTTGGAACTGCGTGGATCGTTTCCGTAGCTGTTGCGCTCGCGAATCTGCCCATTCTCACCCTGGATGAACATCTCGCTGCGCTGATTGATGGCAATCTCTCGGGCGTGGTCGATGGCCTCCCTTTGGGTTTCGTGAACCGACGTGACTCGGCTGTTGCCTTCGCCGCGAACACCCCACTGATCACCGTGCGTCACAACCCATTGATTTTTACCGCTCATTGAAGTTCTCCCAAGATTCCGGTCGGTTTGTTGGACTGATCTCCGTCTGCGGGTGTGCGATGGAGGGTTCTGCCTGCCTCGGTACTCATTTTTGTTTCCTTTATGCGTGGCATGTGGTAGAAAATGTTCTGTAAAGAGAACAAGCGCAAGTCTGCGCGGGCGCGTGGCGCTTGTCAAGCACTTTTTTTACCTGAACTCTGAACTTGCACGGAACCCAAGGAGGGAGCCTTGTGCCTACCCTGTTGAGCGAAAAAATCAGACGGTTGCGGAAAGAGAAAGGGCTGACGCTGGAGCAGTTGGGAGAACTGACCGGGTCGAGCAAGAGCTACATCTGGGCGTTGGAGAACCAGAACCCTCCACGCCCATCGGCGGAAAAAATACAAAAGATCGCCGAGGTGCTCGGCGTGACTGGGGAATTTTTGCTCGACCAGGATCAGGAGACACCTGAGCGGGGTGATATGGACCTGGCCTTCTTCCGCAAGTACCAGAAAATGCCGGAAGACACCAAACGCAAGCTCCAGCAGCTCATCGATGTCTGGGGGGAAGAGGACAAAAAATGAGTGAACCCAAGACGCCCCAGGCATGGGCCAACCAGATTTCCACCCTCCTCAACACGGTGCTTGGAACTGACCGCTTTCCGGTGGATGTTCCTGAGGTAACCAAGGAAATTTCGAGGCAACGATTCGCGGACGACCCAATCACCATGGTGAAGGGGGCCGATTTGCCCGGATTCGAGGGGGCGTTGCACCCCGCCCCTCCGGGGAAGAAAGGATGGGGGATCCTGTACAACTCCGGCATCTCCTCGCAGGGGCGCATCCGGTTCACGCTGGCTCACGAGTTTGGCCACTATTTGCTGCACCGGCGTTTCAGCCCAAAGGGTTTGCAATGCGGCCAGAATGATGTGGCGATGGGTTCTCTGGATTCCGACGAGGAAACCCGGAAAAGGTTGGAAAGGGAGGCGGATGTCTTCGCCACCTACCTGTTGATGCCGCTCGACGACTTCCGACGACAGATCCAGCCGAGGGAACCTGCCGACCTGGAGCGTCTTTCCGCCTGCGCGAATCGGTATGGCGTTTCCCTCATGGCGGCGATCCGTCGGTGGCTCGAATACACCGAGAAACGGGCCGTTCTGGTGGTCTCCAACGAGGGGTACATCCTCTGGTCGCAATCCAGCGAACCGGCCTGGAAGACCGGGGCGTCTTTCAAGACCTTCGGTTGTGATCCCGTCGAGATCCCTGCGGCGTCTCTCGCCGCCAATCCGCCCGAATCCATGGTCGATGCTCGGCTCGGAAAGGAATTTCCCTGCGGTGTCTGGTTTGCCGATGAGGAGGTCAAGGAGATGGCGATTCCGTCGGAGCAGTATGATTTCGTCCTCTCCCTTCTGCTACTGAAGGACAGGGATCGAAATCCCATCCTGGAAGAAGATCCGGAGGAGGATGCCTACGACCGTCTCATGCAGCTCACGGAGGGCCGGTAGGTCCGGGTAGCGGTCCCAGAATCCGTCCCTGCCCTGGCTCCTGCCCTGGCTCCTGCCCTGGCTCCTGCCCTGGCTCCTGCCCTGGCTCCTGCCCTGGCTCCTACCCTGGCTCCTACCCCAGATCCTACCCCAGCTCCTACCCTGGCTCCTACCCCAGCTCCTACCCTGACTTCCACTTGGTGACGGCCCATTCCTGACCGACAAACAACGGTCAGGGAAAAGCCTCTGGTGGATTGTCATCCAGGTACGAGGTGCAGGAAGGCGCCCACGGCCTTCAATTTTCCTGCCTTATTTCCTACCCGTTCGCCATCCCTGTATCGAAATACCGCCAACCGGTTCCCATTCCGGGAAGGCGCATCGCTGTTTCCCCCGTCTTCTCTCCTGCCCAGCATTCCTACCCTGGCTCCTACCTTTTACCGGTACCTTCCCCTACCTGCCAGGCTGCTACCTTCTCCCCATCGATTGACCACAGCCCCCGGAGGAGGACATGACCACCCATCATCTCAATCAAATCGAGCTTTCCCGCCGGTGGGGCATTTCCCATCGCACCCTGGAGCGCTGGCGGTCGCTTGGCGAAGGGCCGCCCTATCTCAAGATCGGCGGTCGGGTTGTCTACCGCCAGGACGACATCGAACGCTACGAAGCCGAGCAGCGGCGCAACGACCGTTCCCAATCTCAACACATTACGCAGGCCGGAGGTTTGGCATGAACACCCCCATTTCCATCCACGAATTGCCGGAACAGCCCGTCGCTCAGGTGGCCGCCCTCGGCGTCGAGGCGCTGGCGGACCTGCTGGATCAGGCCGACGCCCATCTGCGCCGGGCCAGGGCGATCAAGGAGAGCCTGGACGAGGCCATCGCCCACCGCTATGGCGACCGTTCCGCCCTGGTCCGCAACCAGAACCAGAAGCCCACCGGCATCATCCGCTTCGACGACGGTCCCTTCGTCGTCATCGCCGACCTGCCCAAGAAGCCGGAATGGGATCAGGAAAAGCTGACCACCATCATCGGGCAGATCCGGGAATCCGGCGAGAACCCGCTGGACTACGTCGAGGTTGCCTACCGGGTGCCGGAGAGCCGCTACAACGCCTGGCCCACCTCCATCCGGAAGTTCTTTGAACCGGCGAGAACGCTCAAGGTCGGCAAACCCACCTTCAAACTCGAACGGCCTGCGGGCCGGGGAGGATTGTGATGGCCATTTCCCTCGCTTCCCTCAATCGCCAACAGGCGGTCCTGCCGCCCCGCATCCTGGTCTACGGCGTGGCCGGGGTGGGCAAGAGCACCCTGGGGGCTTGCGCTCCCAACCCGGTCTTCGTCCTCACCGAGGACGGGCTGGGGCTGCTCCAGGTCACCAGCTTCCCCCTGGCCCGCACCTTCGGCGAGGTGCTGGAGGCCCTGGACAGCCTGCTCGCCGAAAACCACGACTTCGAGACCGTGGTGCTGGATTCCCTGGACTGGCTGGAACCCCTGATCTGGGCCGAGGTGTGCCGCCTAAACCGGGTCAACAGCATCGAGGACATGGGTTATGGGAAGGGCTACGTCGCCGCCCTGGACCTCTGGCGCTCCTATCTGGATCGCCTCAACCGGCTGCGTTCGGAGAAGAACATGGTGGTGGTGCAGATCGCCCACGCCACCATCCGCCGCTTCGATTCTCCGGAGCACGACCCATTCGACCGCTACGACGTGAAGCTGCACCAGAAGGCCGCCGCCCTGGTCCAGGAGCACAGCGATTGTGTCCTGTTCGCCAATTACCGGGTGGCGGTGACCAAGGCAGAGGTCGGTTTCGGGCAGCGGGTCAACCGCGCCGTCGGCACCGGCGAGCGCCTGCTCTTCACCCAGGAGCGACCCGCCTTCCTGGCCAAGAACCGTTACAACCTGCCCGGCGAGCTGCCCATGGACTGGACCACCCTCCAGGCCCATCTCACCGGCGACCATCAGACCCAAGCCGCATAAGGAGACAAATCATGGCGCAACTCGGCGGAACCTTCGACGCCTCCCAGGTGGACCCCTCCCAGCCCCACGAGACCCTGCCCCCCGGCGATTACCGGGTGCAGATCGTCAACAGCGAGATGCGGGCCACCAAGACCGGCACCGGCCAGTACCTGTGGCTGGAGATGGACATCCTGGACGGACCTCTGGCTGGGCGGAAGCTCTTCGACCGGCTCAACCTGGTCAACCCCAACCGGCAGGCGGAAGAGATCGCGCAACGCACCCTCTCGGCCATCTGCCACGCCGTGGGGCGGATGCAGGTGGCCGACTCGGAGGAACTCCACTTCAAGCCGCTGCTGGTGAAAGTGGCGGTGGGCAAGACCGGTTACAACGAAACCAAGGGTTACAAGCCTGTCGCCAACGCTGCTCCTGCTCCGCGACCGGCTTTTCAGCCGCCGCAGGCCCAGCAGGCTCCTCAGCCGCAACCGGCGCAACAACCCGCTGCCCAGGCCCCCCGTCCCGCGCCCGCCGCCGGTGGGGTTGGTCCCTGGCGGCGCATGGGATGAACGAAAAAAACGGGCGGGACCGTCAACCTTTCGCTGCCAGGCACCGGTGACGACCCGCCCCATCCACGATTTCAACCTTGGGAGAAGAACCCATGGACACTGCCATCCTGAACCATCGGGATGAGCGGGACAAGACCCCCTTGCCCGCGACCCGGGAGGAGTGCCGCACCCGGCTCATCCAGTTGCAATCCGACATCGCCGCCATTCGCGACCAGATCGCTGCTGCCGACCTGGACCGCCAAGCCAAGGGTGGCAGGATGGACGCGGATTGGTATCACCGCGCCCGTACCGCCCTGCGCTTCAAGCGGGAGGAGCTGGCCCGGCTTCAGGCCCATCAGCGCACCCTGCCCGGTGGCCCCGCCGAGCGCAAGGAACGACTCCAGAGCTGCATCATCGCCGCCGTCCGCCCCGACTACAACGACGACGAATGGCGCGAGGTGATGGACGAGGCCCATCGCCTGCTGCTGGGCCAGGGGGGTGCGTGATGGCTCCCCTTCCCAAAGCCAACTGCCCCACGGTGGAGGCGATCCTCGCCGCCTACGAGGTGGACGCCGGGAGCGGTTATCCGTCCCCACCTGGGGGGATCCTCTTCCTCTGTGAATTGCCAACATTTTTCAATCGTTATGCTCCAACGATCCAAACAGAACCCAGTTCCTTGCTTCCAGCTGGGGCTTTCTCGAGGAGAGTCCTGTACCCAGAATCATAAGTTGGGGGAGGAAAAAAAGTATGAGCACTCAAAAGTTCTCCGACGCCAAGCCATGCCAAAGCATCACACAAATTAATTCTTATTCTATCAACAACAAGGTGAGACATGTCACAGTCATTACATATTGTCTTTCTTTTTAATAACAGCCCGTATTGAGCATGAGGGCGAATAAATACGGATGGAGCCGCTAGTCTTAGATCGATTAACCAAGCGTCATCACCTTTAAAATATCCAGGTAAATTATTGTGCGGATTTGGATTCTCAATTCCCATCAACACAATATATGCGAACCCACCAGATTCTCGGCAAGTATTTCTTCTCTCGTAATTGACGTATTGTGCCATGTGCCCATTAATTCTGATATTGTAGCATGCAAACCACAATGAAACCCATACATTATCCACAATATCAATCCATCTTGTTTTCATCCCATAGTGTTGCAACAACGGCTCGCATACCTCATACGGAGTTCCTCTGAGGAAGGCATTTTTACCGTGCGCTTCATTTATGTAGTCATCTAATTTTTTCCCGAGAGAAGTTATACCGTTTTGCCCGATGGATGGAAGTCGATAGAGCGGCGGGACCATCTTCCCATGATGAAGATCATTCTGTCCTCTGTAATATATTGATCTATTATTCCTAGCGCTGACATACTTGACATATCCTGCAACCTGGGTTAGCGCATGCGGGTTTGATACATGCAATAACGCCTCCTTATCCTTCCATTCTGCACCATCAACTCTTTCACCTATTTTTTCCAACATAGCATCACCTGACAATGTTTAGATTGTTTAGACGAGCAACCTCTAGACTATGGTCAGCATAAACGAGATGTATTGTCAACCATTTTTATACGAGTGAGACTGCTCTCTCTTCGACGACCTCGCCTACGAAGTGCCGGTGCGCGATCTGGTGGACCAGGGTTTTCTCGCCCCCCTGGTCAGCAAGCGCACCGACACCCAGTTGGACGTCTCCGGCGTCGGCACCCGGGGCGGGGAGTTCATCCCCGGCCAACTGGAGGCGGCGGTGGACAAGGATCCCGTCACCCGGGCGGCGGTGGAGGAGATCGTCGCCCACGGGCAGAACCGGCGCTCCTGGCTGCTCTTCTGCTCCGGAGTTTCCCATGCCCGCCACGTCCAGGAGGCGGTGCAAGCCCACGGGGTCTCCTGCGCCACCATCTTCGGTGACACCTCCAAGGCGGAACGGGACGAGATCGTCGCCGCCTTCAAACGGGGCGAGATCCGCGCCCTGGCTTCCATGGGGGTGCTGACCACCGGCTTCAACGCCCCGGCGGTGGACTTGATCGCCATGCTGCGGCCCACCAAATCCACCGGCCTCTATGTCCAGATCGCCGGACGGGGCATGCGCCTCGCCCCCGGGAAAGCCGACTGCCTGGTCTTGGACTTCGCGGGCAACGTCCAGCGCCACGGCCCCATCGACAAGGTGAAGCCCAAGAAGCCCGGCGAGGGAGACGGAGACGCCCCGGTCAAGACCTGCGAGATGTGCCAGACCATCAATTACGCGGCGGTACGTCACTGCACCCAGTGCGGCCACGAATTCCCGCCGCCGGAAAGCGACAAACTGGAGGCCACCGCCACCACCAGGGAGATCCTCACCGGTGGCAAGGTGGAGTGGGTCAAGGTCTACGACATCGCCTACCGCCTGCACCAGAAGGAGGGCAAACCGCCGTCGATGCGGGTGGAATACTTGTGCGGCTTCAATTGGCATCGGGAGTGGGTCTGCTTCGAGCACACCGGTTTCCCGCGCCAGAAGGCCGCTTCCTGGTGGGCCCGCCGCGCCCCCGCCGGGCTGCGGGTGCCGGACAGCGTGGCCGAGGCCCTGGAGCTGGTGGATCACCTGCGTATCCCGGAGGAGATCGCCATCCGCCCGGCGGATCGCTTCGTGGAGGTGGTGGGGGCTCGCTTCGGTGAGGAGAACGCCCATGGTTGATCCCACCGAACGCGAGCAGGCGGCCCTGCGCGCCGCCGCCCCCCTGGCCGGGGAATACATCGAGAGCCTGGGCAAGACCGACCTCACCCTCTTCACGGTGGAGGAGTTCCTCATCCTGATCCGGGTGATCGTCGGGGGGTATCTGGAAGCCAAGGCCAGCTTGGACATCAACGACACCTGGGACGACGTCCCGTTTTGAGCGAAGGAGCAAAGAGCATGAACGCGATCACCGAAAACACCCATCCACTGATCACCATCGGCGAGGCCACCGTCCCGGTCATCGAATACCGGGGCAAGCGCGCCGTCACCTTCGCCATGGTGGATCAGCTTCATCAACGCCCGGAAGGGACGGCCAGAAAACGGTTCAACGACAACAAGGAGCGATTCATCGCGGGAGAAGACTTCTTTCACCTTTCCTTTCATGAAGTTGCCTCGCTGTCCGAATTCCGGACAGCGGGGTTGCAACCCAATTCTCAGGGACTCGTTGTCCTGACCCAGTCCGGTTACCTGATGCTGGTGAAGTCTTTCACCGACGAGCTGGCGTGGCAGGTCCAGCGGGAGTTGGTCAACCGCTACTTCCAGTTGCCACCTCCCAGGTCAAAAGCCCACGAACTCCTGCGGTCGGTGCAATTGCTGGTCGAGCAGGAAGAACGTCTGCAACGCATGGCGGACGAACAACGCCGCCAGCAAGAACAGCTCGACGCCATTGCCAGACGGCAGGCCGACCTGGACGGTGACACCGGCTACATGACCGCCCTGGCCTTCTGTCGCCGGGAGAACGTCCCGGCCCCTCTGACCCTGGCCCGGCGGCTGGGGATCATGGCCAGCGATCTGTGCCGCGACCTGGGCATTCGCACCGGCAGGGTGCCGGACGAACGGTGGGGATCGGTGAACAGCTATCCCGTCGAGGTGCTACGGGAGTGCCTCGCCACCTTGAACCGCCAAGCGGCCTGAAAGGAGAGACGACCATGAGCGAAAACTTCATGACCCAACACGGCGACCGGTTGATCGCCGGGGGTTTTTCCTTCCTCCCCATCGTCCCCGGCGAAAAATTCCCGGGCCGTTTCGAGCGGGGTGCGTGGCTGCCCTACAAGGGCTGGACCAAGCATGCCGCCCGTGCCACCACCACCCACGAACTGGCCATCTGGAAGCAGTGGCCCGACGCCGGGATCGGCATCCCCTGCGGTCTGGTGGCCGGGGTGGACATCGATATCGCCGACGATACCGGTCTGGCGGAACGGCTCCAGGCTCTGGCCTTCGAGCTGCTGGGCGAGACCCCGGCGGTGCGCATCGGCAACGCCCCCAAGCGGATGCTGGTTTACCGCACGGATGCTTCCTTCAAGGGGATCAAGGCCCACCCCCTGGAGGTGCTCTGCCAGGGACAGCAGTTCGTCGCCTACGCCATCCATCCCGGCACCGGCAGGCCCTACGAATGGCCCGTGCGCTCCCTGGCCGACCTGACCCTGGCGGATCTCCCGGTCATCACCGAGGCGCAGGCCCGCGCCTTCATCAAGCAGGGACTGGTGCTGCTGCCGGAGGGAATGCGCCCGGCGCGGCTTGAGCGCAACCATCCGGGAATTCCGGAGAGTTCGCCGACCACTCATCATGTCGCCAACACGCAAGAGGGCACCCCGGAAGCGATCCAGGATGCCCTGCGCCACATCCTCAACGCCGACCTGCCCTACGACGACTGGGTGCGCGTCGGCATGGCCCTCAAAGGGGCCTTGGGCGAGGCGGGCGCGGGTCTGTTCGCCGACTGGTCCGCCTCGTCCGCCAAGAACGTCCCCGAAACCACGGCCCGCGCCTGGGCCAGTTTCCACCCCACCGTCATCGGCGCGGGGACCATCTACCACTTGGCCCAGCGGCATGGCTGGAAGCCGGATGCCGCCCTCACCCTGAACCCGGCCAACCAGCATCCCGGCACCCACCCGGCAGCGCCACTGCTGCAAAGGATGCCCAGGGTTCCGGTGGCCGCGCCTGCGGAAGACGCCCCGCCGTTCCTGGACGGGCCGGAGTGGAACATCACCGACCTGGACGGGGTGCTGGGGCATCTGGTGGACTACATGGTGTCCACCGCCACCCGGCCCCAGCCCATTCTGGCGGTGGGCAACGCTCTCTGCGCCCTGGGGGCGTTGATGGGGCGGCGCTACCGCACCGAGACCGATATTCGCAGCAACCTCTACGTGGTGGGCATCGCCGACAGCGGCTCCGGCAAGAACCACAGCCGGGAGGTGATCACCGACCTGCTGTTCCGCGCCGGGCTGAAGAAGTTCCTGGGCGGCAACCGCATCGCCTCCGGCGCGGGCCTGCTGCGGGCCATTCACGATCACCCGGCCATCCTCTTCCAGCAGGACGAGTTCGGCATGTTCCTCCAGGCCGCCGCCGACCGCAAGCGCAGCCCCAAGCACATCACCGACATCCTGGACCTGATGACGGAGCTGTACTCTTCGTCCGCCACCGTCTTCCTGGGGCCGGAATATGCCATGCCGGACAAGAAGGGCCGCCAGGACATCAACCAGCCCTGCCTGTGCCTCTACGGCACCACCACGCCCACTCTCTTCTGGTCGGCCTTGAAGAGCGCCAACGTCGCCGACGGCTCCCTGGCCCGCTTCCTGATCCTGAAGACCCAGGACGATTACCCGGAGGCCAGTGGTACTGCATCCCTGCGCCAGCCGCCCGAAGAGCTGGTGGCCGCGCTGGCCGCCATCGCCCAGAACGGCAGCGGAGGCGAGGGCAACCTGGCGAACCTGACCACCGGCCCAGAGACCGCCATTCATCCGCAGGTGGTGCCCATGCTGCCGGAGGCACGGGAACGGTTCGCTACCCTGAACCGGCAGGTCACCGCCCTGTTGCGGCGGTCGCGGGGAAGCCAGTTCTCGCCCATCCTGGCGCGGGCCTGGGAGAACGCTGCCAAGGTGGCCCTGATCCGGGCGGTTTCCGCCGATCCCGCGCAACCGCTGATCCGGGACGAGGACGCTCTCTGGGCCATCGCCCTGGTGCGCTACGCCGTCAACACCTTCATCGAGGATGTGGAACGCTTCGTCGCCGACAATCAGACCGAGCAGAATCACAAGCGCGTGCTGGGCATCATCCAGGGAACTGGGCAAGAGGGGATCACCAATCGGGATCTCACCCGGCGCACCCAGTTTCTGGACCGGCGGCAACGGCAGGAGGTGGTGCAGGCCCTGCTCGACGCTGGGCAGATCATGACCGAGACCCGTCCAAGCCGGACCTACCCGGCAACGGTTTTCCGTGTTCCGTGACCCACAAAATACCCGTCAAACCCGTCAGCTTCCAAGGATGACGGGTTTGATGGGGAAACGACATTGAAAAACAAGCAGAAACCAGGAACCCGTCAAGCGTCAACCGTAGAAGAAAAAAGATAAAGAGTAACTGTTGTATATGTATCTATATATAAAGGGGTTCTTTTTCGAGAGGATGACACGTTGACGAGTTCGATTTTCTTTTTTTATTTCAACATGATACTCAACAAAAAGGCGTCAAACGGCAGGTTTGACGGGTTTGACAGCGACTTTTCCCGCAGAGCGACGGATCAGGGATCGGCCTCCCGCTCCATCGCCCTCACCCAACAT
>JADGAQ010000136.1 GCA_015231925.1 Magnetococcales bacterium | reverse complement strand
TATAATGGCCTGATCGACGGCAATCGGGTCGTCTTGCATCTTGCAGAAGTATCTGGAGGATAAAATGTCTTACGGAGAAGCGAAACGCTATCAACCCTTCCCATCCCTGCCGGAAGATGGGCAAAATAGTCCGAACGCACAACCTGCCATTCCGGATTGGCGCATACAACAGCAGCGGGAGGACAACCAGCTTCAATGGGTCGAAAACCGGGCGGCCCAAATCCGTCAGGAGACGGGCTGGGACACCAGGAACCCCGCTGCGGAGGTCCAGGCCACCTTCGACTCCCACGAACATGCCCGCAAGCACGGAGCGGGCATCTGGGATCTGCCGGGCGGGATTCCACAGCCGAAGTGGGCCAACGACGCGGAGAACACCCTGCCGGGTATTCCCGGCAATAAACTCTCCTCCCGTAAACCCGCCATCCCGAAGTGGGATTTCGGAGCCTCGAACGATGCCGACGATTTGTGGGAGAGCCCCGAACTGCAACGCGGTCTGAACCGCCTGGCCCTGCAAGATATCGGTCGGCAACACCCGGACTGGGATCTCTCCATCCTGGAACCGATGGCCCGTGGCGGCGCTCTCGCCGACGTCGGCAACCTCCTGAAGGGAATGACGGGGCAAAGACCACATGGTGACTTCCCGAACATGATGATGGCTGCGGCGGAGACGACGCAAAACGAGGGAGGAGGATTATCAGGCTATATTAAAGAATGGGTGAAATCTTTGCCCTGGTGGTTTGCCGAAAAGGCCGCCAGTTTAATTCCAAATCCCTTTATTAGGGCTATAGCAAAGGAAAGTGTAGCCACAGTCCGTAAGAAGTCAAACAGTACAGAGGAGACTGTAAAAGGGATGAACAATAATAGCGGTCATTCGGTTTACGAAGGATGCGCTGGGAGAAGTGACTATGAAAACTGTGTTTCACAGGCTTCCGCAGAATTCGAGAAAAAACAAGAAGAAAAGGCGGCGAAGGAACGCGCAATCGAGTTGGAAAATATGAAAAGAGGGCAACCAGCACCGCCCAAACCGCCTCAAAATTAGCCAAACGGATCCCAATCTCGGGCGATACGCTGTCCGGCGTATCGCCCTCCTTGAACGGAAATAGAATTATGAAGCGATATTCCTGGTTGCTTTTTGCTCTTCTGCTGGGTGCGGGGAATCCGGAACTGGATTTGAAAGAGGCGTCCCGGCTTATCGAGGGCACCCCGGAGGAGCGCGTCCAGGGAGTGCAGCTTTATGAAACCTTGGCTCGACAAGGGATTGCCAAAGCCCAAACCGAGTATGGCAGAAAATTATATTATGGGGAAGATATAAAGGAAGACATCCAGGAGGGTCTTCTCTGGTTTCATAAAGCGGCAGAGCAGGGCGATGGACAGGCCATGTTCTTTATCAGTCGTGCCTATTATAAAGGCCGCGGCACAGCCCAGGACAACTCGCTGTATTTGCACTGGCTGCGCAAAGGTGCGGAAGCGGGTCATACCACCTCGCGGGAATTTCTTGGCAGGGAGTTGATGGAGGGAAAACTCCTGCCTGCCGATAATAAGGAAGCCCTCTTCTGGTTTAAAAAGGCCGCTGATTCAGGGGTTGAGCGGCTGCGGCGCATGTATGCCGTACACCTCCTTACCGGCGATTTGGGAGAACAGAACATTCCCTTTGCCGTGGCGGAATTGGAAGACTTGATGGCCTCGGGTTCCGAAAAAGCCCGCTGGATACTGGCGGAAAGAGCCTTGCATGGCCTGTTCGGCAGTCCCAAGGATCCGCAACGCGCCATCGAGCTGGCCATGCCCCTGGCGGAAGCGGGGGATTCCTCGGCCTGTCGCATCGTGGGCCAGGCTTATGCTTCGCCTCCGCTGCTTCTAAAGGAGGCCAACCAGCAAAAAGCCATCTACTGGCTGACTCGTCCCGGTGAGAAGATGACGGACAGGGCCCGCGCCCTTATGTTGGAAAACGCCCTGCTCTTCAACCTGAACGACCCGGTCGAGGGGCTGAAGCAGATTCGCCATTGGTTTGGGGAAATAACCAATCGCGAGGTGGCCGATGAGAAGCTCTTCCAGATAATCCGCAGCTTTTTCGCTTCCAATCATCCGGCGTTTATTACATTTGCCATCTCTCTTTTGGCGGATCTGATGGTCGATGGTTATCCTGAGGGATTACTGTTGAGGTCTGAGCTTGCAATGGAAGGCTTGGCGGTCAATGTATCCCCCTGGCAGGTGGCAAGTGGCTATCTGCAGGCCGCTCCCCATCTTGCCGAGGCGCATGAACACGCCCGGTTGCTGATCCAGGGTGATTGGGACCGGATCTTCGCGGGGCAACCCGTCGAGCCGTGGCGTCGGCCATCCACACGGAAGGAGAATGCCCAACCCCTGCTGGCCGACGAGAAGAGTTTGCGCATTGCCGCCGGAAAGGGCGGTACCCTGGCCATGTGGCAACTGGCGCTGAGGGGGATCGACGCGGAGGGCAAACCCTCCCCGGAGGCCCGTTCCTGGATGAAGCGCGCTGCCGAGGGTGGTTTGGTCGCGGCTCAAATCTTCCTGGGCTGGGAGATGGATCATGACGAATCCCGGAATGGGGGGCCCGCCCACGACTGGCTGGTGAAGGCGGCCCGCTCCGGCTCCGATTTCGGACGCTATCGGTTGGCCATTCATCTGTTGCGCTCTTCCAAAGGGCCCGAAGTGGGTGTCGGCGAGGCCATCTCCCTGTTGAAGGCGTTGGCTGACAAGGAGTTGAATGCGGCGCGGTTGATGCTCGTGAATGTACTTGGCAGTACTCGGGAGAGCGACCATTTGCGTCATCTTGAACCGTTATTGAGGCCACTGGCCCAGTCGGGTTCCCACTCTGCCGGGTATCTCCTGGCGGTGCTCCTGTTGACGGACTCTCCTGCGACGGCGGCACATCTGGCCGAGGCCCGCCAAATGTTGGCGCAGATGGAAAAACAGGAACTGACGATCAATCCGGTTCTGCAAGCCATTGCAGCGGATTTGACCCCGGAGGGCACGCCACTGGCCGAGGAGGCCGGGGAGGAGGTTGTTCGCCGGCTCATGGAGATTTCGCCCGATTCAGCGCCGGGTTCGCTTTTCAGTGAGGTCGGCAGCCAGTTCCTGCAACCAAACCGACATGCGTTGCACCGCCTGGGCTTGGTTTGGCAGAAGCGGGCGGCACGGCAGGGGGACGGGGCGGCCATGAAGCGATTGGGCCATATGTATTTGTTGGGTTATATCGTGGAGGTCGATACCGAGGCGGCGCGGCAGTGGTACGAGCAGGCGGCCGCCACGGGAGACGAGGAGGCCGGACAACTGGCGGCACGGCTGGCCCGGCGGGAGATCGATGCGGCCCGGGAGCGGGTGCCGCTGGAGGCGTGTTGGTACTCCAAAACGCCGGACAAATACTGGTTGGAGTGGGACCAGACCAGGAATTTCACCAAGCCCTGAAAGTCATACGGTGGGATTATCTCCCCCCGACATTCTTCTGGGCAGCACCCTGAGACGTGTCTTTAATCTGTTGACTTTCAATATTTAATCCTTTAAATATCAAAAAAAGGAAATGTTTTGACTTTTTTGGTTTGTTTTTTTGTAAAATCAAAAAATAAAAATTTTAAAAGATAAACATAAAGTCAAAGGACAGTATATTTCCTTTTTTTGATACTTAAAGGAAAATATTGAAAGGCAAGGCCATCAATGCGGCCCCGTCAGTCGATATCCCAAACCGCGTACCGTTTCAATCATGCCCTCATATCCCCCCAGCGCCTGGCGCAAATGGCGAATATGCACATCCACGGTGCGCTCCCCCTCTTCCCCCAAAACCCGGCCCATGGCCAACTCGAACAACTCCTGCCGGGAAAAAGCCTGCCCCGGATGCGACAGAAATACCTTCAGAATGGCATACAAAGCCGGAGCCAAGCCCACCTCCGCACCACCAACCATCACCCGGTGTCCCACCAAATCCATGGAGACGGGGCCCACTTCCAGCAAACCCTCCACCTTCGGTGCCCCGACAACCGGCCCGCCCGGACGCAGTCGGGCCAACTGCTCCTCCAATTGGGCCAACCGCTGATTCTGGCGCTCCACACTCTGCACCAATCCCGTCAGCAGTACCGCAAAAGAGGTGATCTCCTGCGGCAAAGCGCCCGAAACGTCCCGAATCATCCCGTTCGATCCATTCTGATTGTGGTTCATATCCACCTTCTCATGCACCGGCGAACTCTCCGGTCCGGAGCCTTCCGAAGGAAAATCCGGATGACCCGGCTCTTGCGAGCCGGGCCCCCCGACCAAACGATTCGCCATCAGGCGATCTGAACCACGATGTCATGCAGCGTCGAACCCGCCGACTTCAAGGTGTCGGCGGCATTGGAGATGTGACGATACACCTCGCGACGACGGAACATGTCGAGAACCCGGGCAATGGCCCGCTCTTCGGCGTTCTCGATGTGATTGTGCAGCTCCTTGAGGGTGTCGTCGGCGCTGAACAGGCTGGCGATGGCCTTGCGATACTCTTTTTCGATGTTGCGCTCGGTCTTGGCGATCACCTGGCAATCGGCTTCGGCGGAGGCGGGATGCATGGAGAGCTTGGCATAACCCTGCTTGAGGGCCTCGGTGCCATCCTTGAGCAGATTGGCCATGGCGATGGTGTGGGCATCGGGCTTGACGTTGAGAACCTGCATCTCCCGCACGGTGGTCTTGAGGTAGTTGAGCACCATGTCGATGGAGGAGATGGCGCGGAACAGATCCTCACGATCCATCGGGGTGGCGAAGGCCTGGGCCAGCACGGTCAGGTTGCGGGCCTTGACATCGTCGGCGGCATGCTCCAGAGCCGCAACCTGCTCACCCTTGGCGGGGTCGTTCTTTTCCATGTATTCCACAAACAGGCTGGCGGCCTCGAAAACGAGGTTGCACTGCTCGTTGAGCTGACCGTAGAAGTCGGGCATGCGGGGGAAGACGTTGTTGAGAAGCTTGGAAAAACCGGCGGAAGAACCACTCATGTTGACATCTCCTTGGATTTGGGAAAACTGTTTACTTTAGAGTCAATGTAAGGTTAGAAGAGCCTTTTGACCAGATCGAAGATCAAATAGGTCATGGCCGAAACAAATCCCGAACCGGGGATGGTGATCAACCAGGACGAAACGATCTCCTTGGCCTTGAACCAGCGCACGGCATTGAGCTTTTCGGCGGAGCCCACACCCATGATGGCGGAGGAGGCCACGTGGGTGGTGGAGACCGGCATGCCGAAGATGGCGGCGGAATAGATCAAGGTGCCGGCGGTCAACTGGGCGGCGAAGGCGTGCTTGGGACGCACCTTGTAGATGCCGAAGCCGACGGTGCGCACGATGCGCCAGCCACCGGAGAGGATGCCCAGGGTGATGCAGACGGCGCAGGCCACGATGACCCAGCTGGGTACCACGAATTCCTTCAAATTGCCACCCAGGAAGAGAACCAGGGTTACGATACCCATGCTCTTCTGAGCGTCGTTGGAGCCGTGGGAGAAGGCCAAGGTGGCGGCGGAAACGAACTGGAACCGCTTGAACCAGGTGTTGATGGAGGGCTTGGCGGTGCAGGTCAGGAGAGTAATGAATCGATTGAGCAAAAAGCCGACCCAGAAGCCCAGAACGGGGGAGAGGATCAGGGATATGACCACCTTGGTCACGCCGTCCAGCTTGCCTTTGGTGAGCAGGGTTTCGAAGCCCCAGATGACGTGATCGGCGCCGGCGGCCATGATCACCGCGCCCGCCAGACCGCCCACCAGGGCGTGGGAGGAGGAGGAGGGCAGACCGAACCACCAGGTCAGCAGGTTCCAGAAGATGGCCCCGAAGATGCCCCACATCACCACCATGGTCGAAACCTGGGCCGGCAGATCGCCCAGGGTGACGAACTTGCCGATGGTGTTGGCCACGGCGGTGCCACCCAGGAACGGCCCCAACATTTCGAACACGGCTACGATGATCACCGAGGTGATCGGAGTCATGGCCCGTGAGGCGATCATGGTTCCGATGATGTTGGAGGCATCATGGAAACCGTTTGTGTAGTCAAACGCCAAAACGAAAAACACGACCGACCACATCATTATTTCTGTTCCACTCATAGCTTTCCTTCCCTTCTGCTGCAACGGTTACGGACGATGGATCACGTTTCCCACGATCCCCGATGGGTTTCGAAACGATGACCGAGGCGGTGGATGGAGAGCCAGGTGACCAGCTCTTCGGCCTTGTCGGCGGGTTCGTCCAGGTGGTCCACGAAGTGGCGCAGATGGCCCTTCGCGTCGAGATGGAGGTCGCTTTCGAAGATGGAGCGTGAGATGCGCGCCTCCAGCTTGTCGGCCTCTTTTTCATGGAAGGTGACCCGGGGCAGGTACTCTTCCAGGTTGTCGTCGTGGTGCAGAAAGCCTCTCACCGCTTCCAGCGCGGCTTCCACCGCCAGGGAGACCGGCAGGGTCAACTCCTTGATGTTGGAGTGAAATGCCGGGGGAAAGTCGGGATGCTCGATATCGAAGGAGGTCAGATAGCGTGTGAAACGATGGAGAATGATGCCCAGTTGTTCCAGGAGATGGAACAAGGCGCTGCAACTTTTATTATTGGCGGCGCAATCGTCCGGCTGATTCAACAGGCTGTTTTCGGCGAGTCGACGCAATATTTCGCCTTGTTGTTCGTGTTCGTTCATCTGGCGCAGAACTGCTCCAAAGGGAGCGGAGTTGCTGCCGTGATCCAGATAGGCGTAAACCCCCTGTCGGAACAAGACGTTCGCTTCGGAAACCAGCAGCAGGAACTCCTCGACCTGATGACCGGGGGTGGCTGCGCGACCGAAGAGATGAAAGGCGGAATGGATCATGGCGGCCCGGCTGTTGGTGAGGAAGGA
Source organism: Magnetococcales bacterium (assembly GCA_015231925.1). Taxonomy (NCBI): domain Bacteria; kingdom Pseudomonadati; phylum Pseudomonadota; class Magnetococcia; order Magnetococcales; species Magnetococcales bacterium. The sequence continues at coordinate 4,662 of JADGAQ010000136.1, read as the reverse complement.
TCTCCTCCCACAGGCCCTTTTTGCCTGCCAAAAAGGGTCTTGCTATCCTTATTCCTGATTACAATTCCGGGGCCAAGTTCGAAAACGATGTGAAAGTTGCGTGAAATCAGTAGGATATTTTCAAGATGGCGGGGCGTTGAAGCGATTTTGCCCCTGCAGCGTTTTGTGGGGGGAGGGGGCGACGGTGATGGGAATCAGCCTGAAAAACCATTCATTAACAGAAAATTAAACACTATGCACCGAAACAGGGGGTATGCAGCGATTGCTGCAGCCTTATTGGGGGTGATGGGGGTGTGTTTGGGGGGAGAAGCGGTAGCCGATGCCGCGCACGGTTTCGATGTGCTGGCCGACGTTATCGAGGGCCTGGCGCAGGTGGCGGATGTAGACGTCGATGGTACGGGTTCCGGTATCGCCGATGGGTTTGCCGGTGGCCAGTTCGAAGAGCTGGTCGCGGGTCATGGCCTGGTCGGGGTGTTCCAGGAAGACGCGGAGGATATCGAATTCGATGGGGGTGAGGTGGATGGGGTGGCCGTCGAGCAGGATGCGATGGCTGGAGCGGTCCAGGAGGAGGGGGCCGAAGTGGAGTTGGCTGGGGTTGGAGGTGGGGGGGGAGTGGTTGGGGGAGAGAGAGCGCAGTTGGGTTTCCAGATCGTCGATGCGACGCTGTTGGGTTTGCACGGCGGCGTGGAGTTGGGCCAGGAGGTTGGCGAAGGAGTTGATTTCGTCGGGGAGTGGCATGTGGCGGCTTCCCATGGTTCCTTGGTCCTATAAATAGTCTTTTAAGTAGCAAAAAGGGTTGGGGGAGTCTGAGGGGGAGCTCTGCTGCCCCCTCAGGACTTTTCCTTTATCCTTTATCCTTTATCCTTGGCGGGTCGAAGCCTGAAATATAAAACACCCAAGCCTGATCCCACGCCAACCGTCATGAGTGCTTCGACCCGCCGGAGGGGGCCAGGGGAGGGCCTCATCCTCCCCATCCTTGAACCCACCAAAGACACTCAAGCGGGGTCTTGGCAACGAGAGGCCTTTTCGCCCGGTCCCGGACCGGGCTTGGCCCGGTCCAGGCTGTGCCCGGACCGGGCTTGGCCCGGTCCAGGCTGTGCCCGGACCGGGTGGTACATACCGGACTGCGTCTTGCCGGCGGGTTCAAGGATGGGGAGGATGAGGCCCTCCCCTTGCCCCCTCCGGCGGTCCGAAGCCGAAATCCGGGTTTGTGCGACGGATCGGCTGATGCGCTTTCACGCAGTGCTTCGGACCGCCACGGCCAAACCTTGGGGCTTCGCCCCAAACCCCACCGGGGGGGATAATCCCCCCCGGACCCCCGTATTTTCGGACCGCCACGGCCAAACCTTGGGGCTTCGCCCCAAACCCCACCGGGGGGGATAATCCCCCCCGGACCCCCGTATTTTCGGACCGCCACGGCCAAACCTTGGGGCTTCGCCCCAAACCCCACCGGGGGGGATAATCCCCCCCGGACCCCCGTATTACTTACAAGGCGTGCCCGCCCTTTGTTTCGGGCGGGCACTGTGCAACTAGGCGATCTGCACCACGATGTCATGCAGGGTGGACCCGGCGGAAGCGAGGGTGTCACCGGCATTGGAGATGTGACGATAGATCTCGCGACGACGGAACATGTCGAGAACCCGGGCGATGGCCCGCTCCTCGGCATTCTCCAGATGGTTGTGCAGCTCCTTGAGGGTCTCGTCGGCGGAGAAGAGATCGGCAATCGCCTTGCGATAGACCTTCTCGATGTTGCGCTCGGCCTTGGCGACCACCACGCAATCCTGCTCGGCGGAAGCGGGATGCAAAGCCAGCTTGGCATAGCCCTGACGCAGAGCGAGAACGCCATCACGCAGAATGGTGGCCATCTCGATGGTGTGGGCATCGGGCTTGACATTCAGGGTTTGCATTTCCCGAACCGTGGTCTTCATGTAGTTGAGGACCTGGTCGATGGTGGAGTAGGCGCGGAACAGGTCTTCGCGGTCCATCGGGGTGGCGAAGGCCTGGGCCAGAACGGTGAGGTTGCGGGCCTTGATGTCGTCTGCGGTATGCTCCAGCGCGGCCACGGCCTCACCCTTGGCGGGGTCGTTCTTTTCCATGTATTCCACGAAGAGATTGGCCGCGTCGGCCACCACGGTGCACTGTTCGTTGAGCTGACCGTAGAAGTCGGGCATGCGGGGGAAGACGTTGTTGAGGAGCTTGGAAAAAGTACCGCCGGAACCACTCATGTTGAATCTCCTTCGCAAGGTGTCTGAAGCGTTTTCAGTGAATTTTGTCAATCAGGGTGATCAACCAACCGCGCGACGCACCAGATCGAAGATCAGGTAGGTCAGGGCGGAGACGAAACCGGAGCCGGGGATGGTGATCAGCCAGGTGGAGACGATCTCCTTGGCCTTGAACCAACGCACGGCGGAAACCTTTTCGGCGGAGCCCACACCCATGATGGCGGAGGAGGCCACATGGGTGGTGGAGACCGGCATGCCGAAGACGGCGGCGGCGTAGATGAGACCGCCGGAGGTCAACTGGGCGCAGAAGGCGTGCTTGGGACGCACCTTGTAGATGCCGAAGCCCACGGTGCGCACGATGCGCCAGCCGCCGGAGAGGATGCCCATGGTGATGAAGAGGGCGCAGGCCAGAATGACCCACTGAGGCACCACGAACTTTTCGAGGCTACCACCGAGGAAGAGGACCAGGGTGATGACGCCCATGCTCTTCTGCGCGTCGTTGGAGCCGTGGGAGAAGGCCAGGGAGGCTGCGGAGAGGTACTGAAAGCGCTTGAACCAGTTGTTGATGGACGGCTTGGCCCGGCTGAAGAGCAGGGAGACGAATTTGTTGAGCAGGAAGCCGACCCAGAAGCCCAGGATGGGGGAGAGGATCAGGGACATGACCACCTTGGTCACGCCGTCGAGCTTGCCCTTTTCCATCAAGGTGCCCCAACCCCAGATGACGTGGTCGGCGCCGGCGGCCATGATCACCGCGCCCGCCAGACCACCCACCAGAGCGTGGGAGGAGGAGGAGGGCAGTCCGAACCACCAGGTCAGCAGGTTCCAGAAGATGGCGCCGAATATGCCCCATAGGACCACCATGGTCGATATGTTGGCGGGCAGATCCTTGATGTCCACGAACTTGCCGATGGTGTTGGCCACGGCGGTGCCGCCCAGGAACGGCCCCAGCAGCTCGAAGACGGCCACGACGATCACCGAGGCGATAGGCGTCATGGCGCGGGAGGCGATCATGGTGCCGATGATGTTGGAGGCATCATGAAAGCCGTTGGTGTAGTCGAAGGCTAACACCACAAACACGGTTATCCACATTAATGTTTCTGTTGATCCCATCGCCATTTTGTTTCTTCCCTTCTTTGTTTTACCAACGTTGTTCCGTATCCGTTCAACTTTCCATCCTGGAACGCTACAAGGCGCCATGGCCTCCGAGATCGTGTCGCAGGGTATCGAGCCCGCTGCTGACGCGATGAATGGAGAGCCAGGTCACCAACTCCTCCGCAATATCCGCCGGTTCGTCGATCCGCTCGATGAAGTGGCGCAGATGGCCTTTGGCATCGAGGGGCAGGTTGCTGGCGAAAATGGCGCGCAGCAGCCGGTCTTCGAACTTGTCGGCCTCCTTTTCGTAAAAGGAGACCCGGGTCAGGTACTCTTCCGGGGGCAGGGTGTTTTTCAACAGGCTGCCCGCCGCTTCCACGGCCCCCTCCACGGCGAGGGAGACCGGCTCCGTCAGTTCCCGGATGTCCGGGTGGAACCCGGAAGGAATGACGGGGTGTTCGATATCGAAGGCGGCCAGGGTTCGCGCCATGCGGTGCAACAGGGCCCCCAGTCGCTCCAGCAGTTCGAAGGTTGCGGTGTAGCGTTCGCCCTCTTCGATCAGTCCCAGCAGATGGGTTTCCGCCAGGCGACGCAGGGCTTCGCCCTCCTGTTCCTGGATCATCATCTGGCGCAACGGGCCCTGAAAGGCTTCCGGGATTCCCCCGTGTTCCAGGTAGGCCTGCACGCCTCGGCGAAACAGGACGTTCCCGGCGGAGACCCGTTGCAAAAAGTCTCCGACCTCACGTCCCACCTGCGGTATGCCACGGCCAAGAAGGCGATACGTCTGGTTGATCATGGCGATCCTGTCGCAATAGGCTGCAGGCGGCCGGTTGATGTCGTGCCGCTCCTGCCCTCTTTTACAATTTCGAGACCAATTCGTTACATCTCGATGAAATGCTTTGTTAACAGGTAGTTACAAGGCAATTTCGGCAGAGGTCGTGGTGGGGGTGTTTTCATGGGGGTGCAGCATTTTTTGATATCGGACAGATAACCGGGCCAAACAGGAATAAAAACAATGTAGAAAAACAATATATTGCGGGATGTGTCCAATATCGGAAAAAAGCAGCAAATGCTGCACCCTTATGGAAAGGGGGGGTGAATCCGATTAGGGGGGGACAGATGGGGGTGCTTTTGAATCTGTTGTCTTTTAGAAATCAAAAAAGGAAAATGTTCTATCTTTTGACTTATCTGTTATTTTTGTAATTAAAAATAATGAATTTATTTTAAAATAACGACGCAAAAGTCAAAGGATAGAACATTTTCTTTTTTTGATTTTCAAAAGAGGAAATATTAGTAACTATTCAGGATCCCGCGTAGCGCGATATGACCAAGTCAACGGCGAAAGGAA
>JADGAQ010000135.1 GCA_015231925.1 Magnetococcales bacterium | reverse complement strand
TCAGTTATACGGGGGTCCGGGGGGGATTATCCCCCCCGGCGGGTCCAGGGCGGAGCCCTGGGACTTTTTGCTGTCGATACGGTCACGCCGCACAGGGTTCTGAAACAGGTGCGCGATCTTAATAAAGAACAAGTCAAAGGATTAGAACATTTTCTTTTTTTGATACTTAAAAGATTAAAATATTGAAAGTCAAAACAATAACACAATAACCGTCAAAACCTATTCGGGACGTTCGGGGGAGGCGAGCAGCGCGGCCAGGGAATCAGCCAACTGATCCACCGCATCCTGCTCCGCCTGCTGTCTGGCCGAAAGACTGGCCTGAATGGTGTCCATCTCGTAACAGGTGGCGCGCCCTTCCATGGAGGGCCACTTGCCCGGCTCGGCTTTCTCCTGGAAAGGTTTGGCCCGAACGCTGATCTGGTATTGACGAATCTTGCCCGAACTGTTTTCCAGCCGTCCGGCCCGGTTGACCGGTTCCATCTCCACCCGCAGGATGCGCCCTTCATCCAGGGAGCCCCCCAGACGACGGATCAACTCCCGCTGCAGCCGGTGCGCCAGGGCCGGATGCAGCTTGGCCCCCTCGCCGGTAACCCGGATGGAGGAGTAGGTGCCGCCGCCTGTCGCGGCAGTCCCTCCCTCTCCGGGAAAACGGTAGCCGCACCCGGAGACCAGAGGCAGGGCGGTGAACAGTAGGCCGAGAATCAGCAACAAGCGTTTGGCGATCATGGGCACTCAGGAGACGACGATGTTGACCAGACGACCGGGAACCACCACCACCTTGCGAACCTGCTTACCGGCAAGGTAGGGGGTAACACGCCCATCCGCAAGGGCCCTTCTTTGCAACTCCGCCTCGTCGGCCTCGGTGGGCACCATGAGACGGGAACGCAATTTGCCGTTGACCTGTACCACCACCTCGATTTCGGCCCGCACCAGGGCTTCGGGATCGGCAACCGGCCAGGATTGGTTGGCCAGCATTCCCGGTTGGCCCAGTCGGGACCAGAGCTCCTCGGTGATGTGGGGGGCGTAGGGATTGAGCAGCAGCAGGGCGGTGCGGGCCAGTTCCAGCAGCAGGGCGGCCTCTTCCGCCGTGGGATCGGGGTTCTCCCCGTCTCCGAGATGGCCCAGTCCGGCATTGACCAGCTCCATGACGGCGGCAATACCCGTATTGAACTGCTGCCGCTCGATATCCTCCGAAACCCGGGCGATGGTGTCGTGAACCACGCCTCGCAGGGTGCGCAACGCGGGTTCATCCGGCATGGCCGTCAGGGGACGGGTTCCGGGGGGCAGGCGATCCCCGATCTCCAGCACCATGCGCCACAAACGGTTCAGAAAGCGCCAGGCTCCGTCGACACCGCTGTCGTTCCACTCCAGATCCCGTTCCGGCGGCGCGGCGAAGAGCATGAAGAGGCGGGCGGTGTCGGCGCCGTATCCGGCGATCAGCTCGTTGGGATCCACCACGTTGTTCTTGCTTTTGGACATCTTTTCATTGCGACCCCGCTCCACGGGGCGCTGGCAGGTCTGGCAGAAGGGTTGTCCCTCCCGCTCCTCGACCTCCCGGGGATGCAGCCAGCCGTGGTCGGCGCAACGGAAGGTGTCCTTGCGCACCATGCCCTGGGTGAGCAGGCGGGTGAAGGGTTCGGCACAGGCCACCTCTCCCAGATCCCGCAGGGCTTTGTGGAAAAAGCGCGCGTAGAGCAGATGCAGCACGGCGTGTTCCACCCCGCCGACATACTGATCCACCGGCATCCAGTGGTTCACTTCGGCGGTGTCCAGGGGACGGGTGCGGCATCGGGGGCTGCAATAACGCAGGAAATACCAGGAGGATTCCATGAACGTATCCATGGTATCGGTTTCCCGTCGGGCCGCGACCCCGCAACGGGGACAGGAGGTCTCCTTCCAGGTGGGATGCAGCGCCAAGGGGTTGCCCGCGCCGGTGAAGCAGACATCCCGTGGCAGGGGGACCGGCAGGTGTTCCTCGGGAACGGGAACCACGCCGCAGGCGGGACAATGCACCACGGGGATGGGATTGCCCCAGTAACGTTGCCGGGAGATGCCCCAGTCCCGCAGGCGATACTGCACCCGGCTCCGACCGATGCCCCGCTCCTCGAAGGCACGGGCCACCGCCTCCTTGGCCGATTCGTTGTCCAGTCCGTCGAACTCTCCCGAAGCCACCAGCACGCCGGGCCCGGTGTGGGCCTCGGTCATGGTCTCCCCGTCGAGCAGGCTTCCCGGCGGTTGGATCACCACCTTGATGGGCAGGTTGTGGACCTTGGCGAATTCGAAATCCCGCTGATCGTGGGCGGGCACGGCCATGACCGCGCCGGTGCCGTAATGCATCAACACGAAATTGGCGATGAAGATGGGCACCTCTTGACCCGTCAGGGGATGAATGGCCCGCAGCCCCGTATCGAAGCCCCGTTTTTCCATGCGTTCCAGGGCCTCCTCGTTGGTGGGGCCCTGCTGGCAGGAGTGGACGAAGGCGGCGGCTTGCGGATTGTTGCGGGCCACCTCCCGGGCCAGGGGGTGTTCCGCCGCCAGGGAACAGAAGGTGACACCCATGATGGTATCCGGACGGGTGGTGTAAACCGGAAGCAGGGTGTCGCTGCCGACCAGCCGGAAGGAGAACTCCACCCCGTGGCTCTTGCCGATCCAGTTGGCCTGCATGGTGCGCACGGTCTCCGGCCAACCGGCCAGCCGTTCCAGATCCGCCAGCAGTTCGTCGGCGTAACGGGTGATGCGCAGTACCCATTGATCCAGCTCTCGCCGTTCCACCGCCGCCCCGCTGCGCCAGCCCTTGCCGTCGATGACCTGCTCGTTGGCCAGCACCGTCTGGTCCACCGGATCCCAGTTGACCAGGGATTTTTTGCGATAGACCAGCCCCTTTTGGTAAAGCTTCAGAAAGAGAACTTGCTCCCAGTGGGCGTAGTCTGGGTCGCAGGTGGCCAGCTCCCGGCTCCAGTCGTAGGAGAGCCCCATGCTTTGCAGCTCTTTGCGCATGGTGGCGATGTTTTCGTAGGTCCAATCCCCCGGATGCACCCCTTTTTTGATGGCGGCGTTTTCCGCCGGCATGCCGAAGGCGTCCCAACCCATGGGATGCAGCACGTTGCGTCCCCGCAGCCGCTGATAGCGGGCGATCAGATCCCCGATGGCGTAGTTGCGCACATGCCCCATGTGGATGCGTCCCGAGGGGTAGGGAAACATCACCAGCAGGTAGAATTTCTCCCGGGAGGGGTCCATCACCGCCTTGAAGGTCTCTTCCCGGCTCCAGAGTTCCTGCCATTTGGCCTCGACGGCCTGGGGGTTGTAGCGTTCCTGATTCATTGGGTCGGTCCTTGACGAAAGTGGCTGCCTGATGCGGGGGATATCATAACCCCGGCAAGGGCCTCGAACCAAGGTCCGGGAATGCGGTGGGGGGAAAGTCCGGCACGGCTGCCTGTCCCGGTGAGACGAAATCACCCGACAAAATCGAATCATAAAGATGTAGAATATTGGTATCAATAATTTTTTGACAAGGGGTTGGTCATCCTTTACCCTCTGGCATGCGCACGTTTCCTTGCCAGCAGGGGAATTGCTTGTTATTGAAAAAGACGGGATAGGCTATCGCTGTGCGGAGAGGGAGGGTTATAAAGAATCATGAAGAGCCACGACCTGTTGATCATCGGAGCGGGTTTGGCCGGGATGCGTGCCGCCATCGAAGGGGTGAAAGCGAAGGTGGACGTGGCCCTGGTCTCCAAGATTCACCCCTTGCGCAGCCATTCCTGCGCGGCCCAGGGAGGGATCAACGCAGCCATCGATCCGAGGGATAGTTGGGAATCCCATGCCTTCGATACCGTCAAGGGATCCGACTATATCGGTGACGAGGACGCCATTCAGTTGATGGCCCAGGAAGCGCCGGAATCGATTCTGGAAATGGATCGCATGGGGTGTCCCTTCTCCCGCGCCGAAGGGGGGCTCATCGCCCAGCGGCCGTTCGGCGGCGCCAACTTCGACCGCACCTGTTATGCGGCGGACCGGACCGGACAGGTGCTGCTGCACACCCTTTGGGAGCAGTTGGTCAAGGCCAAGGTTCCCGTCTACGAGGAGTGCCACGCCCTGCGACTGGTCACCGACTCCGAGCGGCATATTGCCGGGGTGGTGGTCTACGATATCAAAACCGGGGAGATCTTTCCCATCCGGGCCAAGGCGGTTCTCATCGCCACCGGCGGTTACGGACGGGTATTCCTCTCCTCCACCAACGCCACCACCAATACCGGGGACGGCATGGCCCTGGCCATGCGGGCCGGCGCGCCCCTGGCGGACCTGGAGTTCGTGCAGTTCCATCCCACGGGCCTGCGCACCTCGGGCATTCTGGTGACGGAAGGGGCCCGGGGCGAGGGCGGTTATCTCATCAACGCCCTGGGTGAGCGCTTCATGGGCAAATATGCCCCTTCCAAATGGGAGTTGGCCTCCCGTGACGTGGTTTCCCGGGCGGAGCAGACCGAAATCATGGAAGGACGGGGTCGGGACGGGGCCATCTTCCTGGATCTGCGCCACCTGGGCGCGGAAAAGATCCTGGAACGGCTTCCCCAGATTCGCACCCTGGCCATGGATCTGGAAGGGACCGATCCCATCAAGGAACCCATTCCGGTGCGGCCCACGGTGCATTATTCCATGGGTGGCATCCGCACCGACAAATACGGGGCTTCGCCCCTGCCGGGTCTTTTCGCCGCCGGCGAGGCGGCTTGTGTTTCGGTGCATGGGGCCAATCGCCTCGGCGGCAACTCGCTGCTGGATGCCGTGGTCTTCGGCAAGATCACCGGCAAACACGCCAGCGAATATGTGGCCAAACCCTCCACCAAGCTGCACGACTTCCCCCAGCAGGATCTGCGTCTCGTCAAGGAGGGGATCGAAGAGCTGAAGAACCGTCAGGATTGGGGTATTCGTCCGGTGGAGCTTCATGGCCGGCTGGCTTCCTCCATGAATGCCTTTTGCGGCGTGTTCCGCACTCCGGAAGGATTGGAGGCCATGGCGGCGCAGTTCCCCAAAATTCGCAAGGACTACAAGCTGATCCATGTGGACGACAAATCGTCCGTGTTCAATATCGATCTGCTGCGAGCCGTGGAGCTGGGCAACCTCATCGATCTGGGAGAGGCCATCGTCAAGGGGGCGCTGGCCCGCAAGGAGTCCCGGGGAGCCCACTCCCGCACCGACTTCACCAAGCGGGATGACCCCAACTGGCGCAAACATACCCTGGCTCACTGGGATGCCGGCAAGGAGGAGGTGGTCCTCTCCTATGAGGCGGTGCGTACCCTGGGTATTCCCGAGTATGCTCCCAAGGATCGGGTCTATTAACCGGCCCGAGGGGCAGGTCATTGTGAGGAGGGAACCATGTCGTTAGAGACCTACATATTTCGGATTCAACGCAATCGTCGGGTTGCCGAAGGGATTGTGGATTCCAATTGGCAGGAGTTCCGGGTCGAAGCCCGGCCCACATCCACGGTGTTGAGCGCCTTGGAGGAGATCAAGGGCCATCAGGATGGCACCCTGACCTTCCGTCAGTCCTGCCGTTCGGCCATTTGCGGCTCGTGCGCCATGAAGATCTCCGGACGGACCCGTCTGGCCTGCAAGACCCATATCGGTTCCGTGGCCCGGGGTGGGGTGGTGGAGATCTCTCCCCAGGGCAACCAGCCGATTCTGAAGGATCTGGCCATCGACATCCGGCCCTTCTTCAACCGGGTGCACAAGATCACCCCCTATCTGCAGGATGGCGCCGAAACCCAGACCAAGGTGGGGCCTTCCGCCTACGATCAGGTCAATCACGTCACGCAGTGCATCATGTGCGCCTGCTGCTACTCCGATTGCACCATGGCGGAGGTCAACCCGGAATTCATCGGACCGGCGGCCCTGGCCAAGGCCTTCCGCTTTGTCTCCGATCCCCGGGAAGGCCGCAAAACCGCCCGCCTGGAGCAGTTGTCGGAGGCCAACATGGCCTGGACCTGCACCCGCTGCACCATGTGCGTGGAGGTTTGTCCCAAGGATGTGAAGCCGATGGAGGCCATCGTCAAACTGCGCACCCGGGCGGTAGCGGCGGGGTTGACCCAGGGCGCGGGAGCCCGGCACGCCCTGGCCTTCCATGGCGATATCATCAAATCGGGCGACCTCAACGAGGCCACGCTGGTGTTGCGTTCCGTGGGTATCATGGGCTCCCTCAAGGAGTGGGATGCCATTCTCCATCTGGTACGCAAGGGCAAGGTGCCGTCTCCCTTCCCCCACAAGGCGCAAGGGGTGGAAGAGCTGGGCAGGATCTATGACATTCTGCAGAAGCATCCCGTCGACGTGGAGACCAAGGCCAAAGAGGTCGGTCCCGAATAATCCCGGAGCAGGAGGAGAGCAACATGACTTTGGAATTCGCCTATTTCCCGGGATGCGCGGCCAAGCAGATCCAGAAGGAGGCCGAGATGGCCGCCCAGGCCGTGGCCGAGGAGCTGCAGATACGGCTGCATCCCATGCCGCGAGCCACCTGCTGCGGCGCGGTCAGTCTGCGGGAGACCAAACCCGCCTTCTCCCTGGCGGTGGCGGCACGCATCCTTTCCGAGGCGGAAGAGCAGGGACACGATCTGGTGACCATCTGCAACACCTGTTTGCAGACCCTCTCCCATGCCAACTACCGTTTCAAGACGGAACCGGAGATCCTGGAAGCCATCAACAAAGTTCTCAAGGAGGCCGGGGTGCGTCCCTACAAAGCCTCCATCAAGGTGATGCACCTGTTGTGGGTGATCACCGACGTGGTGGACCCCAAACTGCTGCAAAGCAAGATCTGCCGGCCTCTGAACGGCATGCGGGTGGCTCCCTTCTACGGCTGCCACAATCTGCGTCCCAGCGAAATCATGGCCAACAAGGGGGGCGAGGAGGCGGATCACCTTGACCGGCTCATCACCCTGCTCGGCGGGGATCCGGTCAGCTACTCCGGCAAGGACAAGTGCTGCGGCTTCCACGTCATGCTTTCGGACCGTATCGAAATGCGCCAGATGGTGGCCAAGAACTGTCTGGAAGCCAAGGATGCCGGCGCCGAAGTGATGATCAGCCCCTGCACCCTGTGCGACATGGCCATGGGCTCCTATCAGCACCTGGCGGAAAAGGTGGTCAACCGCGCCATCGACCTGCCGGAACTCAACTTCGCCCAGTTGCTGGGGGCGGCCATGGGTATCGACGAGAAACGGTTGGGACTGAATCGCCTGCATGTCAGTCCCCGTCCGGTTCTCGTGGCCCGGGAGGTGCTTTAAATCTCCGCTCCGGAGGCGGTTGTCGCGCTGCCGGAGCGGTTGCGCGACGGGCCCTGCGCCCTGGTCGACTTCGCCCATCCGGGGGGACCCCTCTGGCTGGAGAAGCCGCTGGTCGTGCTGACCGCCCGCTCCGCTTCGGAGGTGGCCCCGCTTCTGGAAGAGGTGCGGAAAGCGGCCCGGGGCGGATTGTGGGCCGTGGGCTGCCTGGCTTACGAGGCGGCGGCGGCTTTCGCTCTTCCGGTCCGGCCCGTTGCAAACGGAACCGTCCTGGCCTGGTTCGGCCTCTTCGACCGGGCCAGGCCGGCTCTCTTCCCCGCCGTGGCGGATCCGGGGCGCTTCGCCTGCCATCTGCCGCTGACTCGCCACGCCTATCAATACTCCCTGGAAACCATTCGGGAGGCCATTCTGGCGGGTGAGACCTATCAGGTCAATTTCACCCTGCCGGCCACGTTGCCCGATCTGCCCGATCCGGCCAGCCTGTTTTTGTATCGCCATGTGCGTCACCGCCATCCCTGGAGCCTGTGGATCCATTTCGGGGATGATCTTTTCGGTCCGGAACAGGCCCGGATGGCGGCCTCCTTCTCGCCGGAGATGTTCTTTCGTCTCCAGGGGGACTGGCTGCTGTCCGGTCCCATCAAGGGAACCTGCGGTTTGGGGGAGGAGGAGGGGCTCCTGGCTTCCGCCAAGGAGCGGGCGGAACATGTGATGATCGTGGATATGGCCCGCAACGATCTCGGGCGCATCTGTCGCACCGGTTCCATCGCGGTTCCCAGCTTCATGGAGCGGCGCGATTTCGCCACGGTGCATCATCTGGAGAGTGTGGTGCGGGGGCGTTTGCGGGAAGGCGTCGGCCTTGCCGCTCTCTTCGAGGCGCTTTTCCCGGCGGCTTCCATCACCGGGGCGCCGCGCTATCGCACCATGGAATGGATCCGGGAGTTGGAGCGGGTGCCCCGGGGTTTGTACACGGGAACGATGGGTCTTCTTCCGCCCGGCGGAGAGGAGGCCTCCTTCAACGTGGCCATTCGCACCCTGACCTGGAATCCCCGTGACGGGGGCCGCCTGGGTTTGGGTGGCGGTATCGTGGCCGAGGCCGATCCCGCCGCGGAGTGGCAGGAGCTGCACCACAAAGCGGCCTTTTTGACCCGGAATTTCGACTTGACCTGTCCCGGATTGCTGGAGACCATGCGGGTGCAGGCGGACGGCGTCATTCCCTGGCTGGAACGCCATCTGGCCCGGCTGACCCGTTCCGCGCGGGTGTTGGGTTTGCCGTGTGAGGTATCGACGGTGCGCGAGGTTGTGCGTCGCGCTTTGGAAAAACGGCCGGAATCGACCGATGTATTGCGCCTGGAACTCCACCCCGACGGATCGATCGGGTATACTTGGCGTCTTGGAGAGAGGGTGGACGGCGGGTTGCGGGTGCGTCTGGCCCGGTGGCGCATGGACCGTCAGGATCCTCTGTTGCAACACAAGACCACCCGGCGGGAGCGGTTTCAACGGGAGCTGCAACAGGCACGGGAGCTGGGCTGCCAGGAGAGCCTCTTTCTCAACAATCGGGGTTGTCTGACGGAAGGGACCATTCGGGGTTTGGCTGTTTTGGGCGAAGACGGCAGCTGGCGCGTTTCTCCCCTGGAGGAGGGGTTGCTGCCCAGCCTGTGGCGACAGGCCTGGATGGTGGCCACCGGGGCGCGGGAAGAGGCGCTGGATCGGGACGCCTTGTTGCGCGCCAAGGCGGTGGTCATGGGCAATGCGGTGCAGGGCAGCCAGTGGGTGCGGGAAGTGGTGGATGCCGATGGTCGGCATCTGGCGACGTGGCAGGCGGCAGACGAGATCCTGCCGGTGACTTTTTACCCAGGGTGAACGCGGTATGGAGAGACTCTTTCCCCCGGAACCGTATCTGGATGTGATCGATCCCCTGTCCGCCTTTCTGGGCGCGGGGAACGGGACGATGCGTTACACCTTCGCCGATGCGGTGAAGCTGGCGGGTCATGCCTGTCCCACGGTGGCGGGGGCCTTTTTGATGGCCCGTCACGGCATGATGCGCCTTTTCCCCGATGAACTTCCCCGGCGGGGGGAGGTGGAGGTGATCGCCGCAGGAGCCGTCGATGCCGGGGTGAACGGTCCCATCGGCCAGGTGGTGACTCTGTTGACGGGTGCGGCGGCGACGAACGGTTTTGCCGGGCTGGGTGGCCGCTTCGTGCGCAAAGGATTGTTGCGTTACGGGGGGGAGTCGCAAGGTCTGTCGGGCTGGTTGTTCCATCGTCCGGCGACAGGGGTCCGTATCCGGTTGACCTTTTCCGCCCAGGCCTTTCCCCTGGATGCGGAGGTGGCGGCGCTGATGCCCCGTCTGTTGGCAGGGGAAGGGGATCCCCTTTTGGAAACACGGTTCCGCGATGGCTGGCGCAACCGGGTCGTGGCCATGTTGGCCGACGCGGGACGACAAACCGTGCGGGAGCTGCCATGAAACGCCATCCCGAACCCCTGCCGCTGGAAGATATCCGGGCCTATCATCAGGGCAGCAAACACCGTCCGGAACGCTATTCTCCCGGACCTGGCTACATGGACTGGGAGACCCAGCCGGAGCCGTTTCGATGCTTCGAAGGGGCGCCCGGGCTGCCCCTGCCTCTGGGGGGGGAAGAGCCTTGCGTCGATTTCGCCACGCTGTGGAAGGGGGAGAAGATCGCGCCCAGGGCCCTGACGCGCCAGTCGCTGGGGAAATTTCTGGAGTTGTCCCTGGGGCTCAGTGCCTGGAAGCAGTATCTGGAGGTGCGCTGGTCCCTGCGCTGCAATCCCTCCAGCGGCAATCTGCATCCCACGGAGACCTACCTGCTGCTGGGAGAGGGGCTGACGGAAGAGGGCGGCGGACTGTTTCATTATCGGGTCGATCAGCATCTGCTGGAGCGGCGCTGGCAGCCGGATCCGGGCTCGGCTTCCCTGATGGAAGGATTGCTGGGACGTCAGGCCTTTCTGTTGGGATTCTCCTCGGTGTTCTGGAGGGAGGCCTGGAAATACGGCGAGAGGGCGTTCCGTTACTGCCAGTTGGATACGGGACACGCTCTGGGAGCGGTGATGGTTGCGGCGGCCCTTTTTGGCTGGCGGGTGCGGATGATGACCGATGTCGGCGACCGTCTGCTGGGGCAACTGCTGGGTTTGGAGCGCAACGGCGATTTTGTCGCCGACGAGGAGGAGCATCCCGACCTGTTGCTTCTGGTGGAAGCGGGCCCCATGCCGGTTTCCCTTCAGGGTTGGGAGTTGAAGGAGCTGTCCAAGGGGTTGAACCGGGGCCGATGGTTCGGGGAAGCCGTTCCGTTGAGTCAACGGCATCAGCACCAATGGCCGGTGATTGCTCAGGCGGCCCATTTGAGCGAACGTCCCGGCGGGGGTGAGTTGCCGGCCTGCGACCCCCTTCCTCTTGCGGAGCGTCCCTCCTGGGCAGCGAAGACGATCGGGGGCTTGTGCAGCGATCTGATTCGTCAGCGGCGCAGTGCCCAACGTTACGATGATCAGGGCGTTGTGGGCCGTGAGTCGTTCTATCGCATGGCGGAGTGGCTCATGCCGAGGCGGGGTTTTCCCTTCGAGCCGCCGGCATGGCCCTGGCGAGCGGCGGTGCATGCGGTGTTCATGGTGCATCGGGTGGAGGGGCTGGCGCCGGGCCTTTATCTGCTTTGCCGGCAGGAGGAGGTGAAGGAGACTTTGGAGCGTCGTTTCAAGCGGGGTTTCCGTTGGAGTGTGCCGCCGGAGTGTCCTCCCGAGCTGCCGCTGTTTTGTCTGTCGACGGAGGAGGAACTGACGGAGAAGGCTCGTTTTCTCTCCTGTCATCAGGATATTGCCGCGGATGCCTCTTTCAGTTTGGGCTTTTTGAGCGAGTTCGAGCGGGTATTGGATGAGATGGGTTCCTGGGGTTACCGCCGGCTGTTCTGGGAGGCGGGATTGCTGGGGCAGATGCTCTATCTGGGGGCGGAGGCGGAGGGCTTTCGGGGGTGCGGCATCGGTTGCTACTTCGACGATCTGTTTCACGAGATGTTGGGATTGAAGGATTCCACTTTTCAGAGCATGTACCATTTTACCGTGGGGCTTCCGGTGATCGATCGGCGATTGATGACGTTGGCGCCGTATGCCCATTTGGGTGAACGTCCGTGAGGAAGCGAACGGGGCGTGAGTGGTCATGAACTGTGCGGTGTTGATTCCCTGTTACGGAGCGGACGAGCGATTGCTGCTTCTGGTGGATGCGTTGAAGGCTGCCGGGGCGGGGCGGCTGGTGGTGGTGGATGATGGCAGCGGCTCGTCCGGGGAGGGGATTTTCGCCCAGGTGGCGCAACGGGAGGGGGTGGTGGTGTTGCGTCATGGGGAGAACCGGGGCAAGGGGGCGGCGCTGAAGAGCGGG
>JADGAQ010000134.1 GCA_015231925.1 Magnetococcales bacterium | reverse complement strand
CCAGGGCGCTGCCCTGGACCCGTCGGGGGGGATAATCCCCCCCGAACCCCCGTAGTTACCGAGCAGCCACAAATGATCAATCCGCCCGAGGAGAATCAGCGGGGAGGTATTGGTGACCAGTTGCTCAATCACCGAAGCACTCCTCCCGCAACTCCTCCCTGGTGACTTGCACGGCGGGAATGCGGCGCCGATAGAGTTCGTCCAGGAATTCGGCCCGACTCACCGAAGCGAACTCTGCCGCTTTGGATTGGGCGATCCAGCCCTGGGCATACCATTGCACGGCGGCGGCCAGGCGCATCTCCGATACGAATTCTTCAGGAGAGCGGCGCAAAACGGATAGGATATCTGCCGGTATTTCCATCGTCACGGTCGTCATGGTCATTTTTCCCAAGCACGATCACAATCTGGAAGAGGAGGGAATTGCCCAAAGGAAAACTCAAACGAGGAGGTGAGCTTGAAAGGGTGCAGCAGAGGTGCGACCGGGGGGATTCGAAGGGGCGATTTGCCGCCGCCCCGTGGGGCGGCGGCAAAAGCTTTTTGACTCACAGGGCGATGACGTTGTCCGCTTTGGGACCCTTGTCACCCTGGGTGATGGTGAACTCGACCTTCTGACCCTCGGCGAGGGTCTTGAAACCGGAGCCGGCGATGCCGGAATGATGCACGAAAGCATCACCCTTGCCGTTGGCCCGTTCCACAAAGCCGAAACCCTTGCTCTCGTTGAACCATTTCACAGTTCCTGTCTCACGAGCTGCCATGTTTTTTCTCCAAAAAAGTTTTGATGGGTGTGGCAGCGGATTTCAATAGAACCAAGAAATGGGCCTGAAAGCTGTGTTTGTCCGGACTGTGTGCGTTGGAGTCTGAAAACCGCGAGGGAATCCGAGAACTGTACCGCAGGTTCGATAACGACAATGTGCTTTTGCTCCACGTTGGGCTATGCTTTTCAATACTGCCATGCTGGTAGCCATTAAACACGACCGCCGGCGGGCTGTCAAACAAAATCGTCCGGAGTGGAAGCTTTTTTTGCAATGGGCTCTCAGGCGTCGCGGGGGCCTTGCATGTGGCGGGCGGAATGGCCATCTATGGTAGGTGACTGGGCGCGTCCCGGTGGATTGCACGGATCGACATCAACGGATGCAAGGGAGATCTCCACATGCAAAAGGCAGTTTGTCTCCGGACGGTCCCGGATGGGAGAAGCGGGAAGAGGGGGAGGGCTTGGTACGCCTCGGCAGGGCTGATGGCGCTGCTTCTGCTGGTCCAACTGGTCATCGTTCCGCCGGGGCGGGCCCGGGAGATGCCCGATCTCACCGGACTGGTGGAGGAGTTGCAACCGGTGGTGGTCAATATCGTCACCAGCAAGAAGGTTCTCGGCGGACTGACCGACAAGCTGCAGAATCCTTTTCACGGCAGCCCCTTCGAAGATTTCTTCCAGCCCTTTCTGGACCGCATGCCCCAGAAGGACCAGCAGAGCCGCAACATGGGCTCCGGGGTGATCATCGACGAAGAGGGTTACATCCTGACCAACCATCACGTCATCGAAGATGCCGACGAGATCAAGGTGCGGCTTTCCAATGAAAAGGAGTACGTCGCCAAGGTCATCGGCAGCGACGCCAAGACCGATCTGGCCCTGATTCGCATCGAAACCGATCAGAAGCTGCCCAAGGCCAAGCTGGGTGACTCCGCGGCCATCAAGGTGGGGGCCTGGGTGATCGCGGTGGGCAATCCGTTCGGGCTGGAGGCCACGGTGACCGTGGGTATCCTCTCCGCCAAGGGGCGTTCCATCGGCAACGGTCCTTACGACGACTTTCTGCAAACCGACGCCGCCATCAATCCCGGCAACTCCGGCGGTCCCCTCTTCGATCTGGAGGGGCGGGTCATCGGCATCAACACCGCCATCTACTCCCGTTCCGGGGGTTACATGGGCATCGGTTTCGCCATTCCCATCAACATGGCCAAAAGCGTGGTCAGCCAGCTCAAGGACTCCGGTCGGGTGACGCGCGGCTGGCTGGGGGTGGGCATCCAGACGGTGACGCCCGAACTGGCGACCGCGCTGGGTCTGGACGAACCCAAGGGAGCCCTGGTCTCCCAGGTCAATCAACCCGGCCCGGCCCACGATGCCGGTTTCAAGCCGGGGGATGTCATTCTGAAATTCAATGGCAAAGCCATTCACAAAATGAAGGATCTGCCGGCGACGGTGGCCTCCACGCTGGTGGGTGAGACGGTTGCGGTGGAGATACTGCGCGATGGCGCGGCCAAGACGCTGAAGGTCAAGGTGGCGGAAATGCCGCCGGAAGAGGCCACCTCAACCGCGAAAGCCGCCCCCGGCAAGTCCGATCCCCTCGGGATGAAGGTGCATACCCTGTCGGAGATGCCCAAACGTCCCAACGGCATCGGCGACGAGGTCAAAGGGGTGGTGGTGGTGGGTGTCGATGCCGATGGCGCGGCGGCCCGCGCCGGCATTCGCAAGGGGGATGTCATCGTCGATCTCAATTCCAGGGCGGTGGCCACGGTGGCTGATTACAACAAGGCACTGGAGAGTTTGGGCAGCGGCAAGACGGTGCTGGTGCGCATTCTGCGCGACAACAAGCCGCTGTTCGTGGCGGTGCAGCGCTAGGAATCCTTTCAGTCATACCGGGGTCCGGGGGGGATTATCCCCCCCGGCGGGGTTCGGGGCGGAGCCCCGAGGTGTTGACGTGGCCTTTGGCGGGTCGAGACCAATAGGTGAAATGCCCAACGTCGCACCGATTCCAAACCCTGTCTCCCTCGACCCGCCGGAGGGGGCCAGGGGAGGGACTCATCCTCCCCCTCCTTGAACGCGCCACCCGGACGCAGCTCGGGCTGTTCGAACAGAACGCTCGAAGCGAACCCGAATCAACCCCCGTCTATCTCAGCCGTAAAGACACAGATAGGCGGTATCCACCGTCACCCGCAACTGAAAGGTCCGTCCGGCTTCCACCACGAAGCCCGATCCCGGCCCGAAATGCCGCCAGTCCGTTTCCCCCGGCAGTTGCACCACCAGCTCCCCGCTGATCACACTCATGGTCTCCTTTTGAGAGGTGCCGAATTCGTACTCGCCGGGCGCCATCACTCCCACCGTGGCGGGCAGCGTGGCCGTTTGAAAGGCGATGGACTTGACCGTACCGTTGAAATACTCGTTGACCTTGAACACCCGTTTCTCCTTCCTTTGTGAATGACGGCCCCCAACCGCCCGATCAATAATCCCATCTCCCGCATCCTGTCAATTGCTGCCCGTCGTTGGAGCTTGAATGCCGAGCCCAACGGAGGTATCTTCATCCCAAGAAAAATAAAAATGCAAAAGAGTTGAATGTACATAAAAATAGGGACGAATCGCGCCCATCGTCATCTTATCGGAAGTGGACGAAACCGCTGTGAACGATCCGCATCAGGGGACGGGTCTCACTCTTGTATCGAGGCTGGTGAACAGTCGGGCCACCGCATGGGTTGTTCTGGTGGCGGCCACCGTGCTGACGGGGGTGGGCTGGCGCGTCGCTTCCGATTCGGTGGAAACCCGGGCGAGAGAACGCATGACCTTCCTGGTGGACGATGCGCGCGTGGCGATCGTCAAACGCATGCAGGAGTACGAACAGGTGCTGCGCGGAGGGGAGGGGCTGTTCAACGCCTCGCGCGAGGTTACCCGCCGGGAATGGCGCAACTATGTGGATACCCTGCATCTCGAAACCTTCTGGCCCGGTATCCAGGGACTTGGTTTCGCCCTCATGATCCCGCCCGCCGAGCGGGAGGCGCATCTTCGGCAGGTACGGGCGGAGGGTTTTCCCGACTATACCGTTCATCCTGAAGGCGAGCGGGAGTTGTACAGCGCCATTCTCTATCTGGAACCCTTTCGGGATGCCAATCTGCGGGCTTTCGGCTACGACATGTACTCCGAAAGGGTGCGTCGTTCGGCCATGGACCGGGCGCGGGATACGGGGCAGGTGGCCCTTTCCGGACGGGTGATCCTGGTTCAGGAGAGTGACCGCAATCCGCAGGCCGGTTTGCTGATGTACCTTCCGGTTTACCGGGAGGGGTGGCCGGCGGGCAACGTGGAGGAGCGCCGCAAGGCTCTGCGGGGCTTTGTCTACGGCGCTTTTCGCATGGCCGACCTGATGCGGGGCATTCTGGGACACGGCGTTCCCGATCTCGATTTCGATCTTTTCGACGGCACCGTACCCGGAGAGCCGAGCCTGCTCTTCTCCACGGTGGATGAGGAGGCGGACATCGCCACCACGGCCCGGTATCAGGAGGAGCGGCTGCTCGCCGTGCCGGGGCGCACCTGGCTGGCGCAGTTCCGCAGCCGGCCCGCTTTCCAACGGACCACGGATTCCGACCAGCCGTTGCTGGTGGGCCTGCTGGGTCTGGTGGTCGATCTGCTGCTGTTCGTCATGTTCCGCTCCCTGAGCGGGCAGAAGGAGCGCATGCTGCAGGAGGCGCAACGCATCGGACACGAGTTGACCCGCGCGGAATCGCGCTACCGGGAGATGGTGGACAACGTCCGGGACTGCATCTTCCAGCTGGATGCCAACGGCTGCTGGAGCTATCTCAATCCCGCCTGGCGGGAGATTTCCGGTTACGACGTGACCGAGGTTCTGGGGCGCCCGTTTCAGGAGTATATCCACCCGGATCATCGGCCCCGATTTCTGCAACACTTCGCCATGCTGGCCGACCGCCGCCGGGAGTTCATTCGGGACGAGGTGGCCGGTCTGCATCGCAGCGGCGAGACCCTCTGGGTGGAGGTCTATGTCGGCGTCCATCGCAACGAGCAGGGACGCTTCGTGGGGGTTTACGGCACCTTTCGCGACATCTCCGCCCGTCGGCGGGTCGAGCAGGCCATCCGGGAGGCCCAGCAGGCCGCCGAGTCGGCCAATCGGGCCAAATCGGAGTTTCTGGCCAACATGTCCCACGAACTGCGCACCCCCCTCAACAGTTTGTTGATTCTCTCCCGATTGTTGAGCGGCGACGCCAACCTCACCCCGGAACAAGTGGCGTCGCTGCGTGTCATCCACGAGAGCGGTACCGACCTGTTGCAACTCATCAACGATATTCTCGACCTCTCCAAGGTGGAGGCCGGACGCATGGAGGTCGTGGCCGAATGGACCTCCTTCGAAACCTTGCTGGAGAATCTGGACCGGCAGTTCCGTCACGTGGCCCTCTCCAGGGGGTTGAACTGGGGCATGCAGTGCGAGGCGGGCCTGCCCTCGGGCCTCATGACCGATCGCGGCAAGGTGATGCAGATTCTGCGCAACCTGCTGGCCAACGCCTTCAAGTTCACCGAACGGGGTGAGGTGCTTTTCCGCATCCATCGCGTTGCGGATGTCACGCCGGGGGGCAACGGACGACTGGCCCTGACGGTGAGTGATACGGGTATCGGCATTCCCGAGGCGCAGCAGCAAGAGATCTTCGAAACCTTCCGGCAAGTGGACGGCGCGACCGGTCGCCGATACGGCGGCACGGGACTAGGTTTGTCGATCTCCCGCAGTTATGCCCGCCTGATCGGCGGGGAGGTCGTCGTGGAGAGCCGCCCCGGTTTGGGCAGCGCCTTTTCGCTGCTGCTGCCGGAGAAGTTTCCCTTCCCGGAAAAGGTGCGTCTCCCGATGCCGGAAAGCGCGTCGCCGGCTCCGACAGCGGAAGCCCGCGAGGTCGAACCGTTTCGTGATGCGCGGGTACGGGTGCTGGTGGCCGACGACGACCTGCGCAACCGGTACGCCATCGGGCGACTGCTGGAAGAGCGGGTGGGTGAGGTCGTTTACGCCGGCAACGGCCAGGAGGTTCTCGTCTGTCTGGAGAAGGTTCCCGGCATTCATCTGGTCCTGCTGGACATCATGATGCCCGTTCTGGACGGCTACCGCACCATCGAGGCCATTCGCCGCCAACCCCGTTTTGCGGGGCTGCCCATCGTGGCCCTGACGGCCAAGGCCATGCCGGGTGACCGGGAACGCTGTCTGAATGCGGGGGCCAGCGCCTATCTGGCCAAACCGGTCGAGATCGGGAAACTCTTCGAGCTGATGAAAACCCTGCTTGTCCTGCCGGAGGGCTCCCCCCTGCCGGAGATCGTTCCGGCGCTTCCCGACCTCAGCGCCGTGAAACCGGCGCTCCCCGTCGCCGGGCCTTTGCGACTCATGGGACGTCCCGTGGCAATGCTGCTGGTGGAGGAGGATCTCCCCGAAGCCTTCACCCTGGCCATGCGCCTGCAACCCCGGCTGGAGAATCTGCTGATCGCCGCTTCCGTGGCGCAGGCGCGGAGGCGTCTGCAGGAACACCCGGAAGTCAACGTCATTCTGGTGGACGGCGTTCTGCTGGAGAGAGAGGGGGCCGGGTGGCTGTCATCCCTTTCCGGGGGGAACAAAGAGTCGCATTATCTGATACTGGCCGTGTCTCCTTTCGGGAGTGTGGAGCGATTTCTCGAACAGGGCGTGGATGCCTGTCTGCAAAAACCGCTCAATCCCGAAGCGTTGTACCGCCTGGTGGAACGCTGGTCAGCCGGCGATCGGAACGAATTGTTGAGGAAGGGTGAGAGGGCATGACCCTGCCATTGGCCTCGATTCTGGTGGTGGACGACAAGCCGGCCAATCTGATGGCCATGGAGCGACTGCTGCAGCCGCTTCCGGCGCGCATTTTCACCGCCTCCTCCGGAGCCGAGGCCCTCAACCGGGTGGTGGAAACCGATATGGCCCTGATCCTGTTGGACGTGGACATGCCGGGCATGAACGGCTACGAACTGGCCGTCCTGCTCAAGGGGTTCAATCAGACCCGTCATATTCCCATTCTTTTTCTCACGGCGGCCTTCACCGATCTGGAACACCGCAATCTGGCTTACGAAGCCGGTGGGGTCGATTATCTGGAAAAGCCCTTCGACGAAAAGATCCTGCTGGCCAAGGCGAGCGTTTTTCTGGAACTCCACCGGTTGCGTCAGGCCCAGGAACAGACCCTGACCCGCCTGAAACAGAGCGAAGCCTGGTTTCGGGCCATGGTGGACAATGTGGGCGTGGGCATGGTTCGCTTCGATCCGGGCCGCATGGGCATCATTGCCGCCAACCAGGCTTTTGCCGACTTCATCGGGTACACCCATCCCGACGAGCTGGTGGGTTTGAGCCTGAGCGCGGTGACCGCGCCGGAGGATCTGGCCGCCAGCGAGGAGAAGATCCGGCAGTTGCTGGAACAGCGCGTGGCCTCCTTTCAGCTGGAAAAACGCTATCGCCGCCGGGATGGGCGCATCGTGTGGGGTCGGGTCACCGCCTCCCGCATTCCGGCCATGGGTGACGTACCCTCCCACCTGGTGGCTGCGGTGGAGGACATCACGGAACGCAAAGCCGTGGACGGGCGCCTGCAGCTTCTGCGGGAGGAGATGGACCAGTTTTTCAGCCTGACCCTGGACCTGCTCTGCATCGCCGATATGGAGGGCCGTTTTCTGCAACTGAATCCCTCCTGGGAAGGCACGTTAGGCTACTCGCTGGCCGAATTGGAGGGCAAACGTTTTCTGGAACTGGTGCATCCCGACGACCTTTCCGCCACCCTGGCGGCCATGGAGACCCTCGCGGCGGGTCGCCCGGTGTTGAATTTCACCAACCGCTATCGCTGCCGGGACGGCAGCTATCGTTGGATCGAATGGCGTTCCACCACCTACCAGAACCGTCTGGTCTATGCGGCGGCGCGGGATGTAACGGAACGGCTTCTGGCCGAGGAGAGCCTGCGCAAGGCCAAACAGGAGGCGGAGGCGGCCAATCGGGCCAAAAGCGAATTCCTGGCCAACATGAGTCATGAGATCCGTACCCCCCTCAACGCCGTTCTCGGCATGGGAGAGCTGCTCTGGGAGCGGGATCTGGACGAGACCGAACGGCGCTACGTGCAGATCTTTCGCGGCGCGGGAGAGGTGCTGCTCTCGGTGATCAACGATGTGCTGGATATGGCCAAGATCGAATCGGGGGAGCTGGTCCTGGAGCATACCTCCTTCGATCTGCGTCAGCTTCTGAACACCACCACCGAGATCATCGCCCTGCGGGCCCAGGCCAAGGGATTGCCGCTGGAGGTACGCCTGGACGAGGAGGTTCCCGCACGCATGACGGGCGATCCCCTGCGCATCAGCCAGGTGTTGATCAACCTGTTGGGCAACGCGATCAAATTCACCGAAAGCGGGCGGGTGGTTCTCTCGTTGACCCTGAATCGGCGGCAGGGGCTGCCGCCGCTTCTGGAGTTTTCGGTTCAGGATAGCGGCATCGGCATCGAGGAAGAGAAGTTGCGGTCCATTTTCCGCCCCTTTTCTCAGGCCGACAGTTCCATCACCCGGCGTTACGGTGGTACGGGACTGGGTTTGGCCATCTCCCGCCGGCTGGTTCAGGCCATGGGAGGAGAGTTGCGGGTGGAGAGCCGGGTCGGGCAGGGCAGCCTCTTCTTCTTTTCCGTCGGATTGGAAGGGGAGGCCTCCGGGATACGTTCCGCCACCGCCGAAGAGGGTAACGCCCATTTTCCGGGGCTGCGCATTCTGATAACCGACAACTCCGAGATCAATCGCTTCATCCTGCACGAAAGCTTCCGGGAGAGCGGTGCGGAGATCATCGAGGCTCAGGATGGGGCCGAAACCCTGGAAACGATCGCGTTGGCCCGGCAATCCCGTCGGGATATCCATCTGCTGCTGCTGGACAGGATGATGCCGGGCATGGACGGTTTCACGGTGGTGGAGCGCTTGCGGCGGGAGGGGATCGCCCCGCCGCTGATCCTGATGCTCTCCTCGTCGAGGCAGGAGGGGGACGAGGAGCGATGTCGGGAGCTGGGCATCGCCGCCTGTCTGCTCAAACCCGTCAAACGCCGGGAGCTGCATGCCCTGATCCGGCGTCTGCCCAGCCGGGGCAGAGATCCCGGCCAACCCGTGCGGCTGCTGGTCGCGGAAGACGCGCTGGACAACCGCCTGCTGCTTTCCGCCTATCTGGAGAGGAGTCCCTACCAGGTGGTCTTCGCCGAAAATGGCCGGGAGGCGGTGGAACAATTTCAGACGGAAAGCTTCGATCTGGTTTTCATGGATGTGCAGATGCCCGAGATGGACGGACTCTCCGCCACCCGCTATCTGCGGGAGTGGGAGAGCCGGCGGAACCGCCTGCCCACGCCGATCATCGCCCTGACCGCCTATGCCCTCTCCGAGGATGTGGCCCGCGCCATGGAGGCGGGCTGCAGCGCCCATCTGGCCAAGCCGGTGAAGAAGCGTCAGTTTCTGGAGTGTGTGGCGCGGTACCTGCCCGAAGCGGCGGGGTGAACCCTATCCAATGGCTCGAACCTCCGACGGTCACCAGGCGCATCGGGCCAAGTCCACTGGCAATAGTCCACCAGGTAGGATAGTCTGAGGCAGGCCTGCGCGATTTTGGAGGTGATTGCCGTGAATCCCCTGTCTGAAAAACATTCCGTTCTCGTGGTGGACGACACCCCGGACAACCTGACTCTGGTCCACGAACTGCTCAAGACCGACTACAAGGTGCGGGTGGCCAACAGCGGGGAGCGGGCGCTGAAGATCGTCCGGGGGGAGACCCCGCCGGATCTGATCCTGCTCGATGTCATGATGCCCGGCATGGACGGTTTCGAGGTGATCCGCCAGCTCAAGGCCGAGGAGACCACGCGCCACATTCCGGTGATCTTTCTGACCGCCCGGAGTGAAGTCGATGACGAGGAGCGCGGACTGGCCCTGGGAGCGGTGGATTACATCACCAAGCCCATCAGCCCGCCGATCCTCTCGGCGCGGGTGCGCACCCACCTGGCCTTGAAGGTGGCGCGGGATCAGTTGCAGAACCAGAACAGCCTGCTGGAGAGCAAGGTTGCGGAACGAACCCGGGAGCTGATGATCTCCCAGGAGAAGCTGAAGAAACTGGTGGAACTGGGGCTGGCCCTGACCCAGGAGCGGGATACCGACCGGTTGCTGGAGATGATTCATCGCGGCGGCATGGAATTGACCCACGCCGATGCGGCCACCCTCTATCTGTGTACCGGAGAGGATAGCCTGGCCTTTTCCATCCGCTCCCGCAAGGACGCGCTGCCCATGTCCACCCTGCCTTTCCGGGACGCGGTGACGGGCAAGGAGAATCACCATTATATCGCGGTGCATGTGGCCCTTTCCGGGGAGAGCGTCTGCCTGGACGATCTGTATGTGGCGAGTGATCCCTTCGATATCTCCGGGGTGCGCAAGTTCGACGAGGCCACCGGGTACCGCACCCGTTCGATGCTGGCGGTTGCCCTGAAATCGCGTACCGGAACGCCGGTCGGGGTGTTGCAACTGATCAACTGCAAGGATCCCCTTACCGGAGAGGTGGTGCCGTTCAACCATGAGCTGATCCAGGTGGCCGAGGCCATGGGGGCGCAGGCGGGCATCGCTCTGGACAACCACCACCTCATTCTCGAACTGGAAAAGCTCTTCGAGGCCATCATCAAGCTGATCGCCAGCGCGGTGGACGCCAAATCGCCCTATACCGGGGGCCACTGCGAGCGGGTGCCGGAGTTGGGACGCATGCTGGCGGAGGCGGCCTGTCGGGCGACGGAGGGTCCCTTCGCCGACTTCACCATGACGGCGGGCGAGTGGAAGTCGTTCCATCTCGCGGGATGGTTGCACGACTGCGGCAAGGTGACCACGCCGGAGTTCGTGGTGGACAAGGGCACCAAGCTGGAGACCCTCTACAACCGCATTCACGAGATTCGCACCCGCTTCGAGGTGTTGCGTCGGGATTGCGAGATCGCGGCGCTGAAACAGCAGATGGAGCCGGGGGCGGACCGGGAACGCATCGAAGCGGAGAAGGCGGCGGCATTCGCCCAACTGGAGGCCGATTTCGCCTTCCTGGCACAGTGCAACGTGGGGGGTGAATTCATGGCCCCGGCGCTTCTGGAGCGGCTGGATAACATTGCCAAACGCACCTGGCAGCGCACCTTCGACGACCGGCTGGGACTATCCCATGTGGAGCTGGACCGCCTGAAGAACAGTGCGCCGCAGCCGTTGCCGGCGACGGAGCTGTTGCTGTCGAACAAGCCTTGGCACCTCATCTCGCGGGAGGAGATGCCTCTCTCCTACGATCCCGAGGCGCTGGGTATTCGTCTGCCGGCACCGGAGCATCTTTACAACAATGGCGAGTTGTACAATCTGCGTATCGCTCGGGGCACGTTGAACGACGAAGAGCGGTACAAGATCAACGAACACGTCATCTATTCGATCATCATGTTGTCGCAACTGCCTTTTCCCAAGGGGCTCAACAACATCGTCGAGTTTGCCGGGGCGCATCACGAGACCATGAACGGCAAGGGCTATCCGCGCCGTTTGGGCCGGGAGCAGCAACCGGTGCAGGGGCGGATGCTGGCCATCGCCGATGTCTTCGAGGCGCTGACGGCTTCCGACCGGCCCTACAAAAAAGCCAAAACCCTGTCGGAAGCCTTGAAGATCATGTCCTTCATGGTCAAGGACCAGCATCTGGACGGGGAGTTGTTCGATCTGTTCCTCACCAGCGGGGTTTATCAGGACTACGCCGACACCTATCTGCCGCCGGAGCAGGTCGATGCGGTGGACATCCGCAACTACCTCAGCGCCGAGGCTCGGGCGGCGCCGGGGTGAGGGCGGATTCGGGGGGCCTGGGTTATTCCATTTCTGTTTCAATTTTACATTATTGCAGGGGTCTGGGGACCATCATGGTCCCCAGCAGGGGGTTGGGGACG
>JADGAQ010000133.1 GCA_015231925.1 Magnetococcales bacterium | reverse complement strand
GATAATCGCCCCCGGACCCCCGTATTAATGAACGAATGAAACAGAAATGGAATAATCCCCCCCGGACCCCCGTATATCGGAACAAAAAAAACGGGGCCTTTCGGCCCCGTTTCATCACGCTTGCCACAACCCTTCGAACCTACTGCCCACCCCCCAAGGTGTGGACATACAACGCCACCTGCCGAATGGAAACCGGATCCAGCTTCCGAACAGCACTTTCACCCCAGGCAGGCATCTGACCCGACCGACCCTTGGCGATCGACTCCCGGATCGTCTTGGCATCACCACCATACAACCAGATGCCATCGGTCAGATTCGGAGCGCCAATGCCATGGTCAATGGCCGCACCGGCAACCGTATCCTTGAGGGATCCCTTGCCATGCTCCCCATGACAGGTCTGGCAACCCGCCTCACCCTTGAACAGCTCTTCTCCCCGCTTGGCCGCATCCTTGTCCGTCGCTTTATTGGACAAGGAAAGAACAAACTGGGTCAGATCATCCACCTGATTGCCCTTGAGGGCCCCACCCGCCGTGTCCAGATGCGCCGGCATCTGTCCCTGGCGACCATTGGTGATGGTCTCGACAAGGGTTTCCAACTTGCCGCCATACAGCCAGTCATCATCCACCAGCGCGGGAAAACCAGGCCCCCCTTCCCCACCACCACGATGGCAAGGGGCACAGTTGTCACCAAAAATCGACTTGCCGCCCGCACGGGCAAACTGCAACAGCTTGGGATCCTTGCTCACCTGATCCAACGGCGTTGCCGCCAACTGTTTCAGGAACGGCTCCCGAAGCTTTTCCGCCTGGTCAAGCTCGGCTTGCAACTGCCCGTGCATCGACCAGCCAAGAAGACCTTTGGTATAGTCCTGCGCCAAAGGCCAGGCCGGATAGAGAATCCAATAGATAACCGACCAGATAATGGTTGCATAGAAGCTGTACAGCCACCACCTTGGCAGAGGATTGTTGTACTCTTTGAGTGGAAAGCCCTCTTCGTCGTCCCATTGGTGGCCGGTGGTTTCCACTTGCTTGTTGTCAGCCATGAATGCTCTCCTCGATAGGCATGGTCAAAGCCATTACCGCGCCCGCGCCTGGTAGGACGAAAAATCGACCAGGGTGCCCAACATTTGCAGATAGGCCACCAGGGCATCCAGTTCGGTGATCTTCTCCGGCTGGCCGTCGAAATCTTCCGCCGTCACCTTTTTGCCGTAACGGTTTTTCAGACTCGCCGCATCCCCGCTTCCCGCCTGGGCCTTCAAATCGGCCTCGGCGTTGGCAATCTGCTCCGCCGAATACGGCACCCCCACCATCTGCATCACCGACATGCGTTTGCCCACATCGGCATAGTTCAGGGAGGTCTTCTCCAACCAGGAGTAACTGGGCATCACCGATTCCGGAACCACCTGCCGGGGTGCGCGCATATGTTCGATATGCCACTGATTGGAGTACTTGCCTCCAACCCGCGCCAGATCGGGGCCCGTCCGTTTGGAACCCCATTGGAAGGGATGGTCGTACATGCTCTCCGCAGCCAGGGAGTAGTGCCCGTAACGTTCCTTTTCATCGCGGAACGGACGGATCATCTGGGAGTGGCAGTTGTAGCACCCCTCCCGGATGTAGATGTCCCGCCCTTTGAGTTCCAAAGGCGTATAGGGACGCATGCCTTGCACTTTCTCGATGGTGCTTTCCAGATAAAACAGAGGCGCAATCTCCACCAAGGCACCGATGGAGATGGTGACCAGGGTCAAAATCCCCATCAGGGGGATACTTTTTTCAATGGTTTCGTGTTTCACCGCATCGCTCCTTCAATGGCCGATCTGTTGCCGGAGTGGTCAGGCCGTCCGGGCGTTGTTGGCGCCCTGGATGGTCTTCACGATGTTGTAAACCATCACCAGCATCCCCAGCAGGAAGAGCAGACCGCCCACCGCACGAATCAGATAGTATGGGTGCATGGCCGCAACCGTTTCGGCAAAGGAGTAGGTCAGGTTGCCGAACTCGTCATAGGCCCGCCACATCAGACCCTGCATGATGCCCGAGATCCACATGGCCACGATATAGAGCACGATGGCGATGGTGGACATCCAGAAGTGGAGGTTGATCAATGCCTTGGAATGGATCGTCGTTTTCCACAACCGGGGAATCATGTGATAGAGCGCCCCGAAGGAGACCATGGCCACCCAGCCCAACGCGCCGGAATGGACATGTCCGATGGTCCAGTCGGTGTAGTGGGACAGGGCATTCACCGCCTTGATGGACATGACCGGCCCTTCGAAGGTGGACATGCCGTAGAAGGAGAGGGAGATGATGAAGAAGCGCAGCACCGGATCGGTACGCAGTTTTTCCCAAGCCCCGGAGAGGGTCATGATGCCGTTGATCATGCCGCCCCAGGAGGGCAGGATCAGCATGATGGAGAAGGTGGCGCCCAGGGTGGAGGCCCAATCCGGCAGAGCCGTGTAGTGCAGATGGTGCGGGCCGGCCCAGATGTACAGAAAGACCAGTGCCCAGAAATGCACGATGGAGAGCCGGTAGGAGTAAACCGGGCGCTCCGCCTGTTTGGGAATGAAGTAGTACATCAATCCCAAAAAGGCCGCCGTCAGGAAAAAGCCCACCGCATTATGACCGTACCACCATTGGATCATGGCATCCCGCACCCCGGCATAGATGGGGTAGGAATCGGTCAGGTTGACCGGAACGGCCAGGTTGTTGACGATGTGCAACACCGCCACGGTGATGATGAAAGCCAGATAGAACCAGTTGGCCACATAGATGTGCGGTTCCTTCCGGCGAGCCAGGGTGCCCACGAAGTTGATGAAGTAGGCCACCCAAACCACGGTGATCAGCAGATCGATGGGCCAGATGGGCTCCGCATACTCCTTGCCCTGGGTGATGCCCAGCGGATAGGTGATCACCACCAGCACCACCACCAGGTTCCAACCGTAGAAGGTCAGATTGGAGAGGAAGCCCGAAAAGAGCCGCGCCCGACAGGTGCGCTGCACCACATAGTAACTTGTGGCAAACAACACGGATCCCCCGAAGGCGAAGATCACCGCCGAGGTGTGCAGCGGGCGCAACCGCCCGAAGGAGATCCACGGCAGGTCAAAGTTCAACGCGGGAAACGTCAGTTGCCAAGCCAGAATGTCGCCCACCAGAAAGCCAACCACGGCATAAATGATGGCTGCGATGGAAAACTTCTTCACAATGGCATAATCATAGCTTATGGATAGATCGTTACTTGGCCGCACGGCAGCCCTCCTCAACACGTGAGATCGAATGCCCATTCATTGTTCCACCTCAAGACTCCCTGTCGATATCGTGAAGGATCCACCTCCTCTCCCGGCTTCGAAAAAGCCTGTACAACATGTTGATTTTACTGAAAATACTTAGCAGAGCCCCTGATTCGGCATGGGGAACATTCTGTCCCGCCCTTTTTCCTAATTTGAGGTATAATAGATTGTACACGGAAAAAATCAATTTTTTTGTACACGAAACATCTGGGCCATTCTGCCATCAAATGAGGCAGGACCCTTTGGTGACCACTCCGTTCCCGACGAGGATGCCCTGGCATGACCGATTCCCCTTCGCTTTATGCTTCCCGGAAACAAATCTTTCCGAAGTATCAGCCGGGCTTTTTCCGCAGCCTCAGGTGGTACTTGACGGGACTTTTCCTGGGCATATATTACTTGTTGCCTTTTTTGCGCTGGGATAGGGGAGCGGGGATTCCGGATCAGGCCATTCTGTTCGACCTTCCCGGGCGCAAATTCTACCTGTTCGGTCTGGTGGTCTGGCCCCAGGAGGTCTATCTGCTGGCTTTTCTGCTGATCGCCGCCGCCTTCGGGCTCTTTTTCATCACCGCCCTGGCCGGACGCATTTTCTGCGGCTACATGTGCTTTCAGACCGTGTGGACCGATCTGTTCCTGCTGGTGGAACTCTGGACGGAGGGCCACTGGAAAAAACGTCAGGCCGCCTGGAAAAGCCCCTGGACCCTGGAGAAGGGGCTCCGAAAGCTTCTCAAGCACATTCTGTGGGTTGTCATCAGCGTCGCCACCGGCGGGGCCTTCGTCTTCTATTTCGCCGATGCGCCTTCCCTGCTGCGGGAATTTCTCGATGGCAGCGCCGCCGAACCCGCCTGGTTCACCCTGGGATTTTTGACCCTGACCACCTATGTGATGGCCGGTTTCGCCCGCGAGCAGGTCTGCATCTACATGTGTCCTTATGCCCGTTTTCAGGGGGCCATGTTCGACGAAGAGACCCTTATCGTGGCCTATCATCCGGAGTTGGGCGAACCCCGGGAGTCCAACCGGCGCCGGCGCGAGGCCGCCGATACACCCACCGGACACTGCATCGATTGCGGCGAGTGTGTGGCTGTCTGCCCCACCGGCATCGATATTCGCCATGGCCAGCAATATCAATGCATCACCTGTGCCGCCTGCATCGATGCCTGCGATTCGGTCATGGCCCGCATGAAGGATCCCACCCGTCTGATCCGCTACACCTCCCTGAGCGAGATCAACGGCAAGAAGGCCCATCTGCTGCGGCCCCGCACCTTTGTCTACGGCGCTTTGCTCGCGGCGGCCTTTGTCGCCATCAGCCTCCACTTCGTCTGGCGGGCGCCCGTGGAACTCAATGTGCTGCGGCACCGCAATCCGCTTTACATCCGCCTCACGGACGGCGGCATCCAGAACAACTACACCGTTCACCTGCTCAATCTGACCTCCACCGCGCAGAAGTATACCCTTCAGGTGGAGAATCTGCCGGGTGCCATTCTGACTCAACCCGGTCAGGAGTCAGGCGGCAATGGCCTGCACCTGGAAGCCAAGGCGGGAGAGGTGGTGCCCTATACGGTTTTTCTGCGTCTGCCGCCGCAACATACCCGGCCCGGCAGCACCGACATCACCTTCCGCCTCACCGGTTCCCGACCGGAAAGCGGGGAAGCCTCTTATCAATCCAAGTTCATGGGACCGCACGATGACTGATTTCGAGCAGAGCAGGACCGAATGCCGTCACACTCCGGAAGAGCTGGTGGGCAAGGAACCCTGGCCCAAGTGGATTCTATGGCTCTTTCTGGTGGTACTCGGCGTCAACATACTCATGGTTCTGTTGGCCCAAGGCACCTTCAACGGACTGAGTACCCGGGACTCTTACGCCAAGGGCTTGGCCTACAACGAGGTGCTGAATGCCCAGCAGGCCCAGGAAGCTCTGGGCTGGCAGGTCAAACCCCTCTCCCTGAAACCGGTGGTTCGGCAGAGTTCACCCCTGGTGATCCGGATCACGGATCGCGGCGGCAATCCGGTACGGGGCATCTCCCTGAAGGGATCGCTTTACCGACCGGTCCAGGAGGGTTTCGATCAGAACCTTGCCTTCGACGAGGGACAACCCGGAGAATATCGCGCCATGACCACGGCCCCGTTGCCGGGTTGGTGGGAAATTCGCATCCAAAGTGTCGATCCGGCATTCACCTGGGTGGAACGCCTGCAGGCCGTTATGCGGAATGAGGAGGAACAACGGTGAGTTTTGATGAAATGTGGCTCTTTTCCAAACAGTTTGCCCTGGTATGGTTCTTTCTGATCTTTGTGGGCGTGCTGCTCTGGGTCTTTTGGCCGAGCCATCGCAGCCGCTTCGAAAAAGCCGGAGAGAGCGTTCTGCACGACGATGATCCGCCCGGGACCGAAACGAAACCGACCAGGGAGTGATCTTCTCCCCGGCGGACGTTTCGTCTGACTCAATTCCCGAGAAAGAGGACTGCCGGTGGCCCGGAGACCCGGACCCCGCCGGGAGTCCAAACGGGCCGGGTTCCGGCGGGAACCAGAAAGCCTGCCCGGTCCGTCACCGGGTAGAAGGGCAGAAAATAGGTGTGCTGTTGCGGTTCGGGACGCTGATAGCGCAACGCCGGGTCGAGAACCGGACGGCTGACGCTTTTTCCCAGCAGGAAGGGGTCATTTCGTCCCCCGCTTAAATCGACCGGCCTCCCCACGCTACGCCGGGCGATCTTGAGTTCCGGAACCTTGTCCCCCATGACGCCTGCCACGGCGGGAGGAGCCGCAGAAACCGGCGGCAGACCCGAGGCCGTGGTGGCCGGAGCCGTGGTGGCCGGAGCCGTGGTGGCCGGAGCCGCGGAAGCAACTCCGGGTACCGCCATCGGCGTCGGCAACAGTTTCTGGTTCTCCCCCGCCCATCCCCCCGTTCCGCCTGTCAGAAGGCTCAATCCCAGGAGTAGTGACATGCGATAGCGTTTCATGTGGTCCTTCTATCGCATGGAGTAGCCGGGCATGAAATAGCCCTGGGAGTAGGAATACTGCGGATTATGGATCGACGGACCGGTGGCGGGATAGAAATATCCCACGGTGGTCGTCTCCTGAGAAGAGCCGTAGTAGGCCTTTTCGATATCGGCCCCGTAATAGGGATCGATGGACTGATAGGGATCCACCGAGCCGTAGACCACCGCCGGACCGGTCGAATAGTGGGCCGGAGGCTGGGGGGGGGTATAATAGGTCTGCACGCTGGTCACGGGCTGGGCGGAATGATAGAGCAGCCCCGCGATGGCGGTTCCGCCGATCAGCATGGCCAGTCCCGCCGCGTCGGCCCGGACCTCCCGGACCGGCAGAATCGTCAGAGCCGCGGCAAATCCCGCAGCCAGCATCAACAGACGGGCAGACTTCGACATACGATGGGTCAACATGGTTCGTTCCTTTCGAACAGCCTGTTTTCGTTCAAGAGAGAGGGGTGGTTCTCAGCCGCGATGTCAGCGATAAATGGTGAACATCTCGCCGGCGGGAGGACCCGCGTTCATCTCCTTGACCAGATCGGGATGGGGAGGACGCACCACCATGACCGAGCCCAAATCCGCCGGAGGGAAACCGGCAGGGGCCTTGATGTTCATGGCCGGTCTCTGGGGAACCATTCCCCCGACCGGCATCACCGGAATGAAACCCGGCTGGGCGGTCATCACCGGAATGGCCGGGTGGATATCCTCCTGCTGGGTGTCATAGTCCCAGGCGGCATGACGGGAAGGATTGGTATACCACCAGTAGTCCACGGTCTTCATGTAACCCTGCCGGTACATCCAGGCGGGCACCACCGGAATGGTCACCGAAGGCTGTCCCACCACCACCTTGGGATGGTTCATCAAGGTTTCGGCACTGGCCGCACCGGCCAGAACCAGCATCGCGCCACTGGCCAGCAGCACGCCGAGGGCCCGTTTGAAAGTCGATGAAGAGCGAAAGTTGACAAGGTTCGACATGGTTTTCTCCCTGACAGTGGGAAACGGGATTCGCAAGAATCCGTGGCACTTCCGTGGTGTGCCTTCCGTTTCCGACGCGGTGACCATGGGGATCGTCCAGGCATCCATGGTCAATTGGTGACGACGCATTCCGCGCTTGGCGCGGTTCAGTACCCGAGCAGGGCCGATTGGGGCACCATGGTTTCGGTACGGTGTCT
Source organism: Magnetococcales bacterium (assembly GCA_015231925.1). Lineage (NCBI taxonomy): Bacteria > Pseudomonadati > Pseudomonadota > Magnetococcia > Magnetococcales > Magnetococcales bacterium. The sequence continues at coordinate 4,283 of JADGAQ010000133.1, read as the reverse complement.
CAAGGTTTGAGAGTGTTGATAGACCACCGGAGGCTGGTGGTGCAGTACCGGTTGCTCGGCCACCAGAGGGGCCTGTCCGGTTGCCGGAAGCATCACTCCCGGTACGGCGGGGACGATCACCGGGGGACCGACGAAGGTGACCGGAATCATCGGTCCCGTTTGGTAGCAGCCTGCGAGCAGAGGCAGGACGAACGTCGCGAGAAGAACGTTTCTGGTAGCTTTGCCTGTGCCGAATCGTGCCATGCCTTGATCCCCCGGAACATCGATTTGAGCCATGAATCAGCCATGTTGCACTTATCGGCCAGCTCCGAGGATCCTTGAGCGCATCTTTGGGGGAAGGGCGATTTTTCTCCGGAAAGGGTCAGGATGCCTCGGATCCGGGCGGATGTTCCGGCAGCCGGATGACGGCTTCCAGACCGTGGGGCTGGCGGTTGCGCAGAATCAGGGTGCCGCCGTGGGCCTGCACGATATTGCGGGCGATGCCCAAACCCAGACCGGTGCCGCCGGAACGCCGGTTGCGGGATTTCTCCAAACGGACGAAGGGTTCGAAGACCCGTTCCAGATCCTTTTCGGCGATACCCGGTCCGTCGTCGGCCACCACGACCTCCACCCAGCCCCCCTCGCGGCGCACGCGCATGCGGGCGCACTGCCCGTAGGCCACGGCGTTGTTGACCAGATTGGACAAACAGCGTTTGAAACCCTGGGGACGCAACAGGACAGCGGGCAAGGGCTCCCCTTCGAGGCTGCAGTCGCGTCCCATCTCTTCCTGTTCGGCCTGCACGGTCTCCAGCATGGCGTTGAGATCGACCTTTTCCAACGGTTCGCTTCCCTCCATTCCTCGGATGAAATCGAGGGCGGCAGAAGCCATTTCTTCCATTTCGTCCAGGTCCTTGAGGGTTTTTTCCTGTATGCGGACATCGTCGATGAGTTCGGCGCGCAAACGCATGCGGGTGATGGGTGTCTTGAGATCGTGGGAGAGGGCGGCCAGAAGATGGGTGCGTTCCTGGAGATAACGCCTCAGGCGGCTTTGCATGGTGTTGATGGTCAGGGCGGCCAGACGCAGCTCCTGGCAGCCTTTTTCGGGCAGCGGGGGCTGATTGATGTCCCGGCCCAGGGCGGCGGCGGCCTGGATGAGAACGCCCAGGGGGCGCATAACCAGCTTCACCGCCAAAAAGGCCAGGATCACCACACTCACCAGCAACACCGCCAGCGGCACCACCAGGTGGCTGGGCCAGGCGAAGGCCTCTTCGGGCAGGCGGTTGCGCAGACGCAGCCAGGTTCCGTCCTGCAACGACACCTCCACGATGAAGGAGATGCCGGCGGGCAGCACCTCGGGCACGGCGGAGACCGGGGTCCAGTTCCAATCCTTCACTTCCGGCTCGGGGGGTGGCGGCGGAGCGCTCTTTTCGGCGCTGGGAGCCGGGGCCGGAGGAGGAGGCGGCGGCGCAGCCACCGGCATGGGCACGAAGGGATTGCCCTGAAAGGGCATGCCCAAAAAGGGCATGGGAAACGGAGGGAGGCTCTCGCCGCCCCAGGGCGTGCCCGGCAGGGTGGCGGAAGGGGGCAGGTTGCCCTCGCTGCCGGGGGGAAAGGGCGAGTTAATCCCCGGCAAGGTGTTCTGGCCGCTGCCGGCGGACGGCGCCCCCACGGGACCGGTCCGGCTGGCGGGATAGCCCGCGGCGGGCGGATATCCGCCCATGGCCGAGAGGCCGGGAGGATAACCGTACCCGCCCCAGGGGGGAGTCCCGTAGGCGGACGGAGCGCCGCTGGCCAAACCCGGTCCGTAGGAAGGGGGACCGAAACCCGGCGGGATCGTGGTGGTGGACGGGGGTGGCGGAACGGGCACCGTTGCAACCGCCTGGGGTGTCGGGGGAGAGCCCGTGCCGCTGCCACCTGCCGGGCTTCTCTCCTCGGCCCCCCCTTTCGACCGGGTCGTCGCCGCAACCGGCGGGGCAGGCGCGGCCTCACGAAGCGGATATTCCCGTGGGGTGACGATCTCCCGATCCTCTCCGGCGATGACGGTCACTTCCACCTGTCGCCCGGTCAGGAAACGATCCAGCAGTTTTTTCACCAAGGCCGCCTGGACCGGTTCCCGCTCACCCGTCACCGCAGGAGGCCGCTCCCGAAAGAAGGCCAGGCTTTGCAGCGGACTTTCCAGCACCCCGGCCACCCTGCGCCGGTCCTCCGCCGACAGGGGATCCAGCAACTGCACCACCGCCGCCAGCCGGTTGGCGGTCTGAATGCCGCCCACCATGACCAGCATGCGCCCCCGCTCGTGCAGAAACAGGGCCGCGCTCGCCGCCAGCGCCAGAGACACCCCGACGCTCAATATCACCACCAGACGGCCAAACAGGGTGCCGGGCCACAAACGGAAGCCTCCCCTCATGCCAGGCGCTCCACGTCCGCGGCCAGCATGTAGCCCTGCCCCCATACCGTCTGGATCACCCCCGGTTCGCGGGAGTCCTCACCCAACCGTTTGCGCAACCGGCCGATCTGCACGTCGATGCCCCGTTCGAAAGGACTCGACTCCCGGCCCCGGTAGAGTTCCATGATCTGATCCCGATCCATGACCTCCCGGGGGTGGCTGAGAAAGATGCGCAACAAGCCGTATTCGGCCTTGGTCAGCGGCACCACCACCCCCTGGGGAGAGCGCAATTGGCGCGAGGCCAGGTCCAGGGTCCAGCCCGCGAAACGCAGTCGGGCCACCGCCTCGGCACTGCGACCTGCCGGTTCCGCCCTGGCCCGGCGCAGCACACTCTTGATGCGCGCCAAAAGCTCCCTCGGATTGAACGGCTTGGAGACATAGTCATCGGCTCCCATCTCCAGACCCACGATGCGATCCGTCTCCTCCACCCGCGCCGTCAGCATGATCACCGGCAGGTTGGCCGTCAGCGGGTCGCTACGCAGACCGCGACACAGGGTCAGCCCGTCATCCCCCGGCAACATGATGTCCAAAACCACCAGATCGACCGCCTCGCTGGTCAACAGCTCCCGCAATTTCTCCCCGTCGGGCAGCACCAGACACTCGAAGCCGTTTTTCACCAGGTAGTTGCGCAACAGTTCCCGGGTCTCCTCATCGTCTTCCACCACCAGGATACGGTCGATCATGGGGTCCCCTCTCCGGCATTTGTAAATAAAGTATGACAAACCAGGTCTATTGCAAACAAACTGTAAAAAAGAACCTCTTCATGTTGACGCTATTTTACAATAAAAAGGTAGCAAAATAAGCCCTCCCGGATTATGCTCCTTTCCAACGCATCACAAGCCCGCCGAATCCGGTCAACCACCCAGGCAGCCGGTGGAAAATAATGGAATCGGGGCTTAAGGATGAAGGTGTCCTCAACCAGATTGCAAGGATGGATGGTCGGTCGTCGGGGAGAGAACCGTTCAACAGGGATGGTTGTCGGGTCTGCGCAGTCCCCGTTCTTCAAAAAGCCATCGGGTGCCAACGACATGGCGGGAGGAGACGTTCCGGCTGAATTCACCCCTTGCGGGATGTTCCATCGTTTACAGGAGAAAAGGGTATGACCGTGTTGCCGAAAACCCTCCTCGCCGCAGCCGCCACCCTCGGGTTGGTGGTTGGTGGGCTTCAGACCGCAACGGCTGCGGAAAAGGCCAAGGAAGCTCCGGCTGCTGCCGTACAGACCCCTGCCCCGCCCGCTTTCGGCCCTTATGGTCCCGGAGTGGCTCCGCCCTGGGGCGGTTATCCCGGAACCTGGGGTGGCCCCTGGGGATCGTATCACGACCCGGTTTGGACGGATGCCGTACAGTCCAACAAGGAAGTGATGGAAGCCCAGAACAAGATGCATCGCACCATGCAGGAAGAGCAGTTGAAGATGCATCGCAAGATGATGGAGCTGGGGCCGGCTTCCGGGGAGAAACGCGAGACGTTGCGCAAGGAGCTTGAAGCCCAGCGCGAGGCCATGAACAAACAGATGGAAGAGCAGCAGACCGCCCTGCAGGAGACCCTGCAAAAGAGCCACAAAAAGGTGGCGGATCGCATGCAGGAACAGCAGAAGGCGTGGATGGATCAACAGCAGCAGATGTGGAACAACCCGGCTCCCTGGGGTCCGGGATATGGTCCGGCCCGGGGTCCGGGATACGGGTATGGTCCGTGGGGTCCGGGATACGGTCCCTGGGGCGTTCCCGCCGCTCCCCCTCAACCCGCCGCTGATGGCAAGGCTGCCGCCAAGTAAGTCAATTCGTTGCAAAAAATCCTTCCAGCTCGGGGTTCCGGTGATCCGGAACCCCATTTTTTTGACTTTCAATATGTTATCTTTTAA
>JADGAQ010000132.1 GCA_015231925.1 Magnetococcales bacterium | reverse complement strand
GGTCCGGGGGGGATTATCCCCCCCGGCGGGGTCTGGGGCAGCGCCCCAGGGTGTTATCTTTTTGGACAATGCCAACCAGCATCTCTTATTCGCGACTGTTTTTTAGCTGGAGTATGGTCGATAACCCCAGACGAACTTTCCTTGAAATCGTATTCCGCGACATTGATGGGGCTAAGGCCGACCATCTCTTGCTGCGTTATGTTCCGAATATAGACATCCCAATGACCGCCTTTTCCTCCGGAGATATTCGGTCGCGCCCAGCAATTGCCAAATCGGTCGAGCCAGGCGATTTTCGATTCACATGTGCGAAAAGCATCCACCTCCCGCCATTTGTTTGGAGGGCAAAAAGGGTATTTCGTCTCTGTCCCCGGCAACCGCCAGTCAAAGCGGGTGGTCCAGTCTTCCTCCAAATTTCGCACATGATAAACACAAAGCACTTCTTTGGATTCGTGACCGTCCATTTGCACGGAAAGAGCCCACGGCTTCATTTCGTGCAAGGCGCTCTCCCCGACGGAATGTTTGTGAATATTGCGGGTCTCCAGCCTTCGGGTCAAGATGACGACCTCCTCCCCGGTGAGAAGAGCCCGAACCACTGCCCGGATCATGGCCTCCTGCCAGTTTGTTCCCCCCGGAACACGGGAAAGATCGAACAGTTCTTTGAAACCTTCTACCTTCCGGATGGAGAAAGACTGGGATGGTTTAGGCGGTGCGTCCTGTTTGCATTCCTGAAGTTGCACGAGGAAGGGTTGATTTGCTTTGCTTTCTTGCAGCCGTCTCCCCCACTCATCCCACAATCGGTTCCAATATTCGGGAAATGCGATAAGCCGGATAGAGTATTCCCGACAGGCCCGGAGGACAAATTCGATATCGTCTTGCAGTTCCTTCTCATTGGATCGGGGCAGAAACAGGGCCGGATCCAATATTCCGATCACGGCTCCACCTCATCTTCCGGCTCGTCATCCTCGATGAAATGGATGTTGATTTGCTCTTCGGCAGCAGCCTCTTTGGTCTTGTCGAGCCGGGCATAGAAGATGGCGCTCTCTTCGTCGGAGGCTTCGTCCATGAACTCTTGCGGCCAATGCTCTTCAAGCCCACCTTCGGCGGTCAAACGGCTCACCTCTGCTTTGGATTCGCCGCTGGTTTCGTCCTGGGAGACTTCGATGATGGCGACATTTTCCAACAGCCATTTTTCCAGTTCGCTACCCGCCCCCGCCTCGACGGCCATGCGGCGCAGACGGCGCACCAGATGATCGTTGTGGGTCTCCACGATCAACTGCCGCCGTGCCATGGCCAGACTGACGAAGTAGTGCGCCAGACGGCTGGCCACCTTGGGGTGGATGTGGGCTTCCGGTTCTTCGAGGATGATGTGGCTGTAGGAGTTGCAGTATTCTTCGTAGTCTGGGAAAGAAGGCTCATCGATCCAATCAAGCGGAGAATGGCCATCCTGTGAAAGTTTGGCGAAACGTAATGGATCAGCGTACAAGCCAAGTTCCACCAGAGGAAACAGGAAATTCAACCCTCGCCCAACATGAGGTAGATTTGCCTTTCCGATGTGAATTTGAAAAACATGGTCTGAAATATCGGCCACCTTCAATGGCGCCTTTATGCCAAGCGAAACCATTACATGGTTGATGGCCTTCTCCAAAGGCATAGATAATAGTTTATTTTCCTTTGTAATTGATGCCTCTCCTAGCAAACAGGGCTTTGGCGAAAGGAAATAAACAAACTTATTTCGATTGTGGTACAAAATCTGAGGAGCAAACTCTCCTCTTATTCCGATTTCTCTAGGTTCGCTTGTTGGCGCTTTATATAAACTTGACGGATGATCTCTGTGAGAGCTTAGATAGAATGATTCTCTCAGAATTTTTGTTAAAGCATCCAATGGTTTCTCAAAAAAGGTTCTAATTTGATTATAATCAGTTTCGAATGAAAGCATATTATCAAGCGGTAAAATCATCGGGATAAAGTGATTAAACTCTACTTTTATATTGTCGATTATTTGACCATTCAAACTGCATCGCCAAAAATCATCCTTATAAAATACTTCTATCTTATTGTTTTGACTTTGCTGATTTAAGGTAGCAATACTTGTTAGTTCCAGTCCTGTTAATACGGCATAACCTTCTATTTCGTGAGTATCAATACAAAGTTTTGATGATATAGAACATGAACAAGATTGATTATCAAGCCTACCTTCTGGACTATTTTCACCCCAAGGAGCAGCAGAATCCCATAAATACTTATCCCCTTTTTTATTTCTTATATTGAATATATTCCCATTGACCTTTCCTTCCCACTCTAAAGTAAGAATCGGTCCCGGAACAACCACTGACTTCTCTGGCCAACCTGAAGTCAACTCCCGCAGACTGAAGGCCTCCACCAACGGACCGTCCAAACTTAGAGGTATAGAAATTCTCGGATCATCCAGCGTTTGCTTTAATAACAACAAACTCTGAATCAGCGTACTCTTCCCGGAATTGTTCCGCCCCACAATTACCGTCAGCGGCTTGATCGGAATCGTCGTCGCTTTCCGGAAACTCTTGAAATTCTCTATCGTCAGGGAGGTCAGTCTGGCGTTTTTCACTCGGTCGGCTCGATGCAGTCAAAGGCAACGTCCCAGGGCGCTGCCCTGGACCCGCCGGGGGGGATAATCCCCCCCGGACCCCCGTTTTTTTTAAAAGGAAAAAGATGTTCTTGAAAGTCAAAGGAAATTTTATAAAGTCAAAGGATGTTTTATAAAGCCAAAGGAAATTTTATAAAGTCAAAGAACTACTTCGGGGACAGGAAATACAACGCACTCCCCTCCTGCTGCATAATCCCCGCCGCCCTCTCCGCCCCTTCCCCGAACCCCATGAACAAATCCACCCGCCCCGCCCCCTTGATGGCCCCACCCGTATCCTGATTCACCACCCACATCAACTTCTCCCGCCACGACTCCGGTACCTCCTTCTCCCCAAATACCGGCAACTTCGTCCTCAACAACCCCGGCGCACCCTTCGGAAAAAGCTGATGATCCGTCGCAATCGAATGCCCCGCCGTCAACGCCACCCCAATGTTGCCAAACGGCCCACCCTCCTGCTCCTGAAAAAACACATACGAAGGATTCGCCGTCAATACCCGCCTCACCTCCTCCGGATGCGCCCCCAACCACGCCTTGAGCCCCGGCATGCTCATCTGCCCCCGACTCATCTTGCCCTCTTTGATCAGTATCGCCCCGATCGACCGATACGGATGCCCGTTGGCCCCCTGATACCCCAGCCGAATCCGACTCCCATCCGGCAACTCCACACGCCCCGAACCCTGAATATGCAGAAAAAACAACGCTAACGGATCCTCAACCCAAACAATCTCCAAATTGCGCCCCGACAGCCGGTTGGCATAGTCGATGGCATCCCGATCCCAGAACGGCTTCAGCCGGTTGCCCTCCACCCGCGCCACCAGCTTGCGCCCCTTCCACTCCTCCGACCACTCCCCCAAATCCGCCGTCAACAAATCCGGCGGCAAGCGATAAACCGGATGCCGAAACCGCTCCGAAAATTTCCGATCCCCTTTGAGCAACGGCTCGTAATAGGCCGTCACCAACACATCCTTCTTCTCCGCACGACCCGTGCTGCGCCACAATCGGAACTCACCCCGCAAAACCTCCGCAACCTCCTGCGGACCCTTCTCCCGCGCCAGCGCCGCCAGACGCAAACACGCCTCCCGCATGACGGACGCCTTCACCTCCACCTCGCCGAAACGTACCACCGCCGAGGCCGGCAGCCGCTTGTAATAGTCGGCGCTGCCCGCCAAGGCCTCAGCCCAACGCTGCAAACCATCCGCCCGCTTAAGCTCCGGCAATACCTCCTCCCACCGCGCCTCCACCAATACCGGAACCACGGCGACAGGAGCCGGGGGACGATGCCCCCGGCTCCACAAAATCAGCGCAAACGCCACAAACCCCAGAACCAACAAGGCCAATTGCGGCCCGTGGCGTCGCATCCCGGCGAAATCGTTCACCACGCCGCCTTGGCCACTTGCTCAGCCTGCTGAATGGCCGAAAGCTGCCAGTTGGGATCCCGCGAACCGATCTCCTGGGTAAAGGTCCAATACTCCTCCACCCGCGACGGACGATTCGGATCCCCCTCCAACACCTTGCCGTAACGATCCAGCGTGGCCTCCACCATCGACACCACGAAACGCACCGTCAGATAGTTGAGACCCGCCTCCTGCCACACCTCGGAGACCTCCACCGTCTCGAAGACGATCTTGTCCACCACGCTGCGTTCGCCCCGATTGCGGGAAGAGGTGGCCTGCTCCTCCACCATGGCGAACAGCCGCTCCGTCATCAACGGCCGCAACGCCTCCGGCTTCCACTCCACCCAGGAGTTCTGCAACTCGGTGAAAGCAATGCGGGCTCCGGTCAAAAAGGCCGCTTCGGTGAAGTTGCGATCCGCCGCCTGCAGCCGGGCCAAACCGGCATCCACTTCGTTGCCCGCCGGGGATGCGGCATACGTACCGCCGCTCACCGGGGTGTCCTTGGCAAAGAAATCCTCGGCGCTCTTGCGGGCCGTGAGAGTGCCACCCTTGTCGGCTTGCACCTCGTATTGCGGCGCAGGGGCGCGGCGCGATTTGAAAAAGCGCCAGGCCATGTAAGCCAGACCCGCCATCAGCAGGATGTCGAGCAGACCCGTGCCGGAAAAGGCCCCGCCGAAGAGCAGGGAGCCCAGAATGCCACCCAGCATGAAGCCGCCGATGCCGCCGAGCAGACCGCGACCGAAACCGCCGGAAGTGGCGGGAGCCGCCATGCCCGGCGTGCCGGTCTGATGGCTGCCCATCGCCTCACGGGCCGGCGGCGCCTTGGGGGTGGAGAAACTGCGGGATCCCCGTGAACCGAAGGAGCTGCCGCCGCCCATGCGACCGGCATCCGCCTCCTCGGGCAGGGTCCAGGCCAGAACCATTACCACGGCCAGAAAGGCCGAAGCGAGTTTCCAAATGCGCCAGTTAACCATGTCCTTGCTCCTGTTACGGTGGGTAAGGCCGGGGCAACGCCCCGGTGTTCCTTCAGTGTACTCCTCAAACCTGTCGCCAAGCTTAAACACGATAATCTTTTGACGTTTAATATGTTATCCTTTTGAAAGCAAAAAAAGAAAATGTTCTGTCCTTTGACGTGTTCTTTATCGATCTTTCAAATTTTCAAACACCCTCTTGAACCGGTTCAGAAACATTCTGGAAAATCAACAATACGGACACGTCAAAAGATAGAACATTTTCTTTTTTTGATACTTAAAGAATTAAATATTGAAAGATCATCTTATCGCCCGCCACAGCACCTCCGCCAGCGGCATCACCCTTACGCCCTCCTCCCGCAAGCCCGCCTCGATGTTGAGCAGGCAACCGGGATTGGCCCCCACCACCGTGTCGGCCCCGCTGGCGCGGATGGCGGCGATTTTCAACTCCCGCACCCCCCGACTGCGCTCGGGATGACGCAGCAGGTACTCCCCACCGGCTCCGCAGCAGAAAGCCCCGTCGGGAATGTCGCCCAGAGCCACCGGCAGCGTCGCCAGAACACTCCTCGGCTCGTTGATTATGCCGGATCCGTGGCGGGTTTGACAATGGTCATGAAAGGCCAGCCTCCCCAGGCCGGGATCGGCCTTGGGAAGATCGGACCAATTCTCCGCTTCCGCCAGAAATTGCGACAGGGTGTACACCTGTTTCGCCATCCGTTCCGCCGGGCCCGCCGAAGCGTTATGCTTGCCGAAGATGTGACCGTAGGCCTTGAGGGTGGAAGCACAGAGATCGGAATCGGCCACGATGGCGTCGAAGGGGCCGTTCCCCTCCAACTGCCGCATCAACAGGGTGGCCTGCCGCTGCAGGGCGGGCCAGTCGCCCCGTTCGCGATGGGGCGCGCCGCAGCAGCCGAACTGCACCAGGGAAACAGGGCGGTGTCCCAGCCGCACCAACAGATTGAATGCGGCGGGATGGGTGGCCGGATAGAACAACCGGGCCATGCAACTGCCGATCAGGGCGATACGCCATCCCCCCGATTCGGGGACGGGCAGGGTTTGCACCTTGGCGGGAGGGCCGTCGGGCACCAGGCCTTCCAGCCGGGCCAGGGCGGGAAACAATCGCAGCAGGGCCCGCAGGGGACGCCGCAACCCCGAACGGCGGTAGAGGCCGAGACACCATGCCGCCGCACGACTGCGCCCGGCGTGATCGGTGATGGCGTGGAACAGCCGCGACAGACGGTTGGCCGGCAGCGGATGGTGTTTGCGGGAGAGGCTGACCAGGTGACCCGGCTTGACCCCCGCCGGACAGGCGGCGTGACAGGCGCGACAGAGCAGACAGTGGGAGAGGACGGCCCCCGCCTCCTTTGCGCCGAGGTGGCCGTCCCGCAGGGCCAGCAGAATGGAGACGCGGCCACGGGGCGATTCCACCTCGTTGCTGTCGGCCCGATAGGTGGGGCATACCGGCAGACAGTAACCGCAGTGGGTGCAGGCCTCGGCGGGGGCGATGAAGGCGAAGGCATCCTTTTTGGCGGCGGGTGATGACATTTGGGAAAAGTCCGTTACAATGGCGGTCAGGGGTCGGACAATCCGGTCCGACATCAGGATATACGGGAATCGTCAGGCAGGGAACGCTACCATGGCAGGACACAGCAAGTGGGCCAATATCAAACACCGCAAGGGGGCTCAGGACGCCTTGCGGGGCAAGATTTTCACCAAACTGATCCGTGAGATCACCGTGGCTTCGCGCAACGGCGGCGGCGACATCAACGCCAACTTCCGTCTGCGCACCGCCGTAACGGCGGCTCGGGCGCAGAATCTGCCCAAGGACACCATCGACAAGGCCATCAAACGGGGCACCGGGGAGTTGCAGGGCGTCAACTATGAGGAGGTGCGCTACGAGGGCTACGGCCCGGCGGGCGTCGCCGTTCTGGTGGACACCCTGACCGACAACATCAACCGCACCGTGGCCGAAGTGCGCCATCGCTTCGCCAAACACGGCGGCAACCTGGGCACCCACGGCTGCGTCGCCTTCCTCTTCGACAAAAAAGGCATGCTGGTCTACGAAAACGTCAACGAGGAGGCCCTGATGGAAGCCGCCCTGGAAGCGGGAGCCGAAGACGTGATCAACGACGGCGGCAGCTTCGAGGTGATCACCGCCCCCAACGATTTCGAAGCGGTGCGGGACGCCCTGGCGGCCAAGGGTTTCGCCAATCCCGTCTCGGCGGAGGTGACCATGCGGCCCCAGAATACCGTCACCCTGGACGAAACCGCCGCCATCAGCATGCTCAAGCTGCTGGACGCCCTGGAAGACAACGACGACGTGCAGAAGGTCTACGCCAACTTCGACATCCCCGACGAGATCATGGAGAGGCTGGGCTGATGCGGGTTCTGGGCATCGACCCGGGCAGCAACTGCACCGGCTGGGGCGTGCTGGAAGACGGGGTCAAACCGGCCCATGTGGCCCACGGCTGCCTGCGCCCGCCGGAAGACCTGCCCGTGGCGCAACGGCTGCTGTTCCTGTTTCGCGGCCTGGAAGGCGTTATCGGACAGTACGCGCCACAGGCGGCGGCGGTGGAGTCGGTCTTCGTCTCCCACAACGCCCAGAGCGCCCTCAAGCTGGGCCAGGCGCGCGGAGCCCTGCTGGCCGGTCTGGCGGCGAGCGGTCTCGACGTGGGGGAATACACCCCCCTGGAGGTGAAAAAAGCGGTGGTGGGTTACGGTCAGGCGGAAAAGGGCCAGGTGCAGGAGATGATGAAGATGCTGCTCTCCCTGCCCAAAGCCGCCCCCGCCGACGCCTCCGACGCCCTGGCCGTGGCCTGGTGCCATCTGCACCATCTGCGCTGGCAGTCGCGGGGGGGCCGGGTGGCATGATCTCCCAACTGAAGGGGCTCGTGGCCGAAAAGGATACCGACCGGGTCATCCTGGACGTGCAGGGAGTGGGCTACGAACTGGCCATTCCCCTCAGCACCTACACCAGCCTGCCCCCGGTGGGCGAAGCCTGCCTGCTCTTCTGCGAACTGCAGGCCCCGGAAGGATTGTTGCGCCTCTTCGGCTTCGCCACACGGGAGGAGCGGGCCCTGTTCGACCTGTTGCAAAGCATTGCCGGAGTCGGTCCCAAACTGGCGCTGGCGGTGTTGTCCACCTATTCGCCCCCGGAGTTCGTCTCCGCCGTGGCCACGGACGACATCAACCGGCTGATGCGCATCACCGGCGTGGGTCGGCGCATCGCGCAACGCCTGGTGGTGGAGCTGAAGGACCGTCTGCCCGTCTTCGCCCCCCTGCCCGGCGCGCCCGCCGCAGCCGCCACGCCGAAGGAGACGGCGGGTCAATTGCGGGAGGAGGTGCTCTCCGCCCTGACGGGCCTGGGTTATCGTCGCGCCCAGGTGGAACCGGTGGTCAAACAGGTGCTGACCCCTGAGATGACCGACGCGGGCACCGCCCTCAAGGCGGTGTTGCGGGCCCTGGCGCCATGAACGAACCGGAAGGGGACCGCCTGATCTCGGGAGCCTCTCAAAGCGGCGAGCCCCTGAGCGAAGCGGCGTTGCGTCCCAAGAACCTCTCCGAATTCGTCGGACAGCCCCGCTTCAAGGCCAATCTGCTGGTCTTCCTCCAGGCCGCCAAAGAGCGCAAGGAGAGCCTGGACCACCTGCTGCTCTTCGGACCGCCGGGATTGGGCAAAACCACACTGGCCCGCATCGTGGCCGCCGAGCTGGGCGTCGGACTGCGCACCACCTCGGGACCGGTGATCGAGAAAGCGGGTGATCTGGCGGCGCTGCTGACCAATCTCAACGAAGGTGATGTCCTCTTCGTGGACGAGATCCACCGTTTGAGCCCCGCGGTGGAGGAGATCCTCTACCCGGCCATGGAGGACTACCAGCTCGACATCATGATCGGCGAGGGGCCGTCGGCCCGTTCGGTGCGTCTCGATCTGCCCCGCTTCACCCTGGTGGGGGCCACCACCCGGGCGGGCATGCTCACCTCGCCGTTGCGGGATCGCTTCGGCATCCTGGCCCGGCTGGAGTTCTACTGCGCCGAGGATCTGGCCCGCATCGTACTGCGCGCCGCCTCGCTGCTCGGGGTTCCCCTGAGCGACGACGGCGCCATGGAGATCGCCCGCCGCTCCCGGGGCACGCCGCGCATCGCCAATCGCCTGTTGCGGCGCATTCGCGATTTCGCCCAGGTGCTGGGCGAGGGCCGCATCGATCGCGCCGTGGCCGATCGCGCCCTCACCTCCCTGGAAGTCGACGCCCTCGGCCTTGACCACATGGACCGGCGGCTGTTGCTGTGCATCATCGACAAGTTCAACGGCGGACCCGTCGGCCTCGATACCCTGGCCGCCGCCATCGGGGAGGATCGGGACACCATCGAGGATGTCATCGAACCCTATCTGCTGCAGGAGGGTTTTTTGGAACGCACGCCGCGGGGTCGTCAGGCCACGGCTGCCAGCTATCGTCATTTGGGTAAACCGGGGGCTCCCATGAGTCAGGGACGCCTTTTATGAGACTGAATTGATTTTTTTCAGTAATACGGGGGTCCGGGGGGGATTATCCCCCCCGGCGGGTCCAGGGCAGCGCCCTGGGACTTTTGCTGTTGACCTCCTACCCCATGGGGTCCAGGGGGAACCCCTGGGACTTTTCCTTTCGCCGTTGATTCGGTCACATGGTTCGGTGCGGGCTTGGCAATATTTACTTGAGAAATTGGTTAAAATTATTTAAATAAACTAATAACAGACACGTCAACGGACAGAACATTTTCTTTTTTTGATTTCTAAAATATAAAATATTGAACGTCAAAGGATTAAAAGATTATCACCCCCTGACTTCGGGAGCTCGGCAACGCCCTCATGAGAAATACCCCTTTCCTTTGGCCCGTGCGTGTCTATTATGAGGATACGGACGCTGCGGGGGTGGTGTATCACAATCGCTATCTGGCCTTCATGGAGCGGGCGCGCACCGAATGGTTGCGCTCCTTCGGCATCGGCCAGGAGGAGCTGGTCCGTTCTTCGGGCCTCCGATTTGCGGTCACGGAAATGCAAATCGCCTTTTTGTCCCCCGCTCGTCTCGACGAGGCCTTGACAGTGAGCGTGGCACGGGGCAAAACCGGACATGCCAGCTTTTGGTTGCATCAAGAGGTGACGCACGCCGAGCGCAAGCTCATTCGGGCCGAGGTGCGTCTGGTTTGTATCAACGAAGCCTTCAAACCCGTGCGGTTGCCCGGCTTCCTGCAGGAGGTCCTCATCGCGAGGAGCATAAACGAGCCATGAATGCCGCAGCCCAACATTCGATCTGGGATCTGGTCGCCCAGGCCTCAATTCTGGTTCAACTGGTCATGCTGATGCTGCTTCTCGCCTCGGTGGTCTCCTGGGGCATCATCATGGACAAGTTGCGCCGCTTCATGCGCATCAATCGCGAGGCCGACGCCTTCGAAGAGCGTTTCTGGAGCGGCAACAGCGTCACCAGCCTCTTCCAGGCCGCCTCCAAGGAGTGGCCCGATTCACCCATGGCCATCGTCTTCATGGCCGGATTCCGCGAGTGGAAACGCTGGGAAACCGGCGAACGCACCCAGTCGGGATTGCAGGATATCGAGGTCGGCGACCTGGTCGCCTCGGTGCGACGCGCCATGGCCGTAGCCCTCAACCGGGAGATGGACCAGTTGGAACGGGGACTCACCTTCCTGGCCACCGTCGGATCCACCAGCCCGTTCATCGGGCTGTTCGGCACGGTGTGGGGCATCATGAACGCCTTTCGCGGCCTGGCCGGAGCCAAATCCACCACCCTGACCATGGTGGCTCCCGGTATCGCGGAGGCCCTCATCGCCACCGCCATCGGACTGGTGGCCGCCATCCCGGCGGTGATCGCCTACAATAAGTTTTCCGCCGACGCGCGTCGTCTGCATCAAAAGATCGACAACTTCGGCACCGAGTTTCTCAACATTCTGGAAAGGCGCGTGGCCCAGGTCAAACGGGGCGCGTGAGGGTGCGGCAATGGGCATGGGAGTGGGCGGCCAGGGATCGGACCGGCATCGCCCCATGGGGGATATCAACGTCACCCCCTTGGTGGATATCATGCTGGTGTTGCTCATCATTTTTATGGTGGCCGCACCGCTGCTGACCCAGGGCGTGGAGGTGGATCTGCCCAAGGCGGAGTCGAGCCCCCTGTCAACCGACAACGAACCGCTGATCGTTTCGGTAACCCGGGACGGCAGCCCCGCCATCGAGGAGAAGCGCGTCACCTTCGAGGAGCTGCGCGTGCGCATCAACGCCATAAAACGCACCAACCCCAAGCTGGTGGTTTACGTGCGCGGCGACCGACTGACCTCCTACGGACAGGTGATGGCAGTGATGGCCTATTTGCAGGAGGCGGGTGTGTCCCAGGTGGGACTGGTGACCGAACCCCGGTGAGTCCATGGTCCCCGCCCCGACGTACATAATCTCCATTGTGGTGCATCTGTTGTTGCTGGGGCTGCTCTATCTGGCCCCGGCCTGGAGACAGATGCCCCCGCCGCCGCCGCCGCCCATGCATGCCTCGCTGGTGCAACTGCCCAGCCAGAAGACCGCGTCGCCGATGGCCAGGCCGCATCAGCCCGATGTGGCCCCGCAGGGGGATCCCGCGCCGCCGGCCAAAAAGCCGGAGATGCCCAAACCGGTTGCCAAACCCGAACCGAAGCCCGAGCCCAAACCGGAGCCCAAACCCGAACCCAAGCCCGAGCCCAAGCCCGAGCCCAAGCCCGAGCCCAAGCCGGTACACAAACCGAACTCCCCGCCTCGCCCCTACCCTACCCCTCACCCGCCAACCCGTCCAAAC
>JADGAQ010000131.1 GCA_015231925.1 Magnetococcales bacterium | reverse complement strand
CGAGCAGGGCGGGGCCATAGCTCTTTTGCGCACTGCCGTGACCACCGCCGATGGAAAACTTCTCCGGCAGCAACCAGCCTCCGAGACTGCCCAGCAGGGCCGCTCCCAGCACGATGAGGGGAAATGGCACGTTAAAGACGAAGATGGCCAGAAAGGAGAGTTTCGCCAAGCCCCCGAGCCAGACGTTTTTCAAGGCGCGGGAGCCGATGCGCCAGGCCGCCGCCAGCACGATGGCCACCACGGCGGGTTTGACCCCCTGAAATATCCCCGCCACCCAGGAAAGGTGACCGAAAGCGGTGTAAACCCAGGTCAACCCCACCAGCAAAAAGAAAGAGGGCAGCACGAAGAGGGTTCCGGCCACCAGCCCCCCCTTGGTGCGATGCAGCAGCCAGCCCAGATAGATGGTCAGTTGCTGGGCTTCCGGTCCCGGCAGCAGCATGCAGTAGTTGAGGGCGTGCAAAAAGCGCCGCTCGGAGATCCAGCGGCGCTTTTCCACCAACTCCTGATGCATGACGGCCAACTGCCCGGCGGGACCGCCGAAGCTGATGAAACCCAGCTTGAGCCAGTAGAGGAAGGCCTCCCGAAACGCGGGCGGCGGGGGCGGCAGGTCGGGAGATGGCATGGAGAGCTTTCCGTCGGAAAGTGAAGAGGTTCTTCGACAATGCCTCAGAACACCCGCTTCGGCAATGGGAAAAGCTCGCATCGCCCCTTCCCGCCACACTCCCCTCCCCGTTTCAAGGGCCGTTTGACCCTTTCGCCAGCGGCGGCTTCCAGCCCGGATGGGCGAAGAGATGGCCATAGCTCTCCAGGGCCTGAACCAGGATCACGGCAGCTTCGGAACGACCGGCCTCCAGGGCGCCGATGCCCTGCAGAATCTTTTCCAGCACGCCATGCAACCCGGCATCGGCATCCGGTGGCAGTTTGCAGTTTTCAACCATGAAGTCGACCTGTTTGCCGAGGAACAGGGCCAGGTCGCGATATTCGGTCTCGGTGAAGTGCTTCTCCTGAAGGCGCGGCAGGTCGGCCTCCATCCGGGTGCGGATGGAGGCCATGGCCTGACGCAGCGGGGCATCGGTCGCCCAGGGTTGAGCCGGATTCGCCGGCGCAACGGAGACCGCCGGGGCATGTCCGGAATGGGCATGCTCCCCGGCCAAGGCCACGGGGGCGAAAATCAACAGGGACACAACGCCCAGACTCATCGTGGATTTCGGTAATTTCATCAAGATACTCCCGTTGATTGGTTGATACGCTCACATTGAGGACACTCAATCGTCCTCTTTCCGACCCGATTTCCCCCCGGCACGATCGATCACCGGGGAGTCGCCCGACCAACCCTCGCGCCAGCGCCCCGACTTCCAGAGGCGTTCGGCGTCGTCTTCGTCGGCGTTGCGATGGCAGAGGACACATTTTTCATAGTCACGGATGCCCTCCTTGAGATGCTTCTTGCGTATATTGCCCGCGGAGTGTTCGTGACAGCCGTAACAGGTGTATTGTTTGTAATCGTTTTGCGGATGACAGATCACACAACCCACCTGGTGATCCCGGTCGAAGGCGAAATATTTCCGGTGTTCGAAGGAGGCGGGTTTCCACTTCTCCATGCCGTGACACGAGCTGCAGGAGGCGTCGGCCTGCCGGTGCAGGGTATCCTTGGGCGGTTGATGACAGGAGAGGCAGCGGCTTCGGGTGCTTTCTTCCAGCAAGCCGTGGGAAAAACGCCCGGTCACACGGTATTTGGCCACACCCGCGTGGTCGCTGTGACAGGCGATGCACTCCTGACCGGTCAGCCTCTGGTGGAAGGGCACGGCGACTTTGTGGCCCGCAAGGGGCAGACCCTTGCTGTTGCGCAAGCCGATATCGGCCACCTTGTGGCAGGCGACGCATTTGGCGTCGGCAGCCCCGAAAAAGCTGTCGTGACAGGCGAAACAGTCGGTATTCAGATGGCGATGCGCCGCCATGACCTCACCGGGGGCGATCATCCGGTGGGGATAGAGGAAGAGCAGAGCCGACAGGATCAGCAGATTGAGGAGCATGAGGTATTTCACGGTGCTGTTCATCGCCACTCCCAGAAGAGCAGAATGGTGACGATGTGCGCCACGGCCAGGAAGGCGAAGCCGTAGGAGATGGGGAAATGCACCGTGCGCCACCGGGTCATCTGCTCCAGGGTGACGGCGTCCCAGAACAGCTCCTTGTCGATGGCCTCATCCGACAATCCCCGCTGGCGGAGGGTCTGCCGCAGAGAGGCCACATGGCGACGGGCGCGGTTCAGCAGTCGGCGTCCCACCAGGCCGCTGACCACGTTGACGATCAGGGCCAGGGTGGCCAGCCAGGGCAGAACCGCGTTGAAATGGACCCCGGCGTGGATGAAGATCATCAAGGCTCCCATCCAGGTGAACAGTTCGTGCAGCTTCAGCAAGGTCTGCGGTGTTCCCGACCGGATGATGCGGCGTTTTTTCAGGGAGTAGGCCAGGGAGGCCACGATCAGCAGAGTGCCCGGAATCCCCAGATAACGACCGACCGAGACGAGATCGAAGCGATGCAGCAGGTAGTCCCCGAGCAGGGTCGCCAGCAGCAACGCCAGGAAGAGGCTCAGAAAGGGCCGAATTTCGGCGCGGAAAAGGGAGTTGCTCATCGTCCGGACCCGTCGGCCTCCACCGGACGACCCTTGACCGCCTGCCAGTCGCGCCAGTGACGCCGGAAGCTCATCGCCGCGAAAGGCAGCATCTGCAGGGCAAGCCCCGTCAGGAGAACCAGGAAAAGCGTCAAAGCGGACATGCGGCAGACTCCCGATCCCGGATGGAAGGTGAACGATCCGTTCCGGAGGCGTGCAGGGCTCCGGGAAGGTTTCATGGTGTGCAGCTTAGCCGGTGAAGCCTGAAACCAGGATGAAGAAGGCGTAACAGGCGACATTCCGGTGGCCGGGCCCTCCGGTCGGTGGCAACAGCGAAACCCTTGACCCGCGCGTCGGGATGAACAACCCTGTGCGGCGGACGTGTTTTTCATCTGGCAGGAGGCTGGAGGTCGCCGTGTTCAAATCCATTCGCCACATCCATTTCGTCGGTATCGGCGGCATCGGCATGAGTGGCATCGCCGAAGTTCTGCTGACCATGGGCTGCCGCATCAGCGGCTCGGATCTGAGCGAAAACGCCAACGCCAAACGGCTCAAGGCGCTCGGAGCCACCATTTATCTGGGACATCAGGCCTCCCAGGTGGCGGGCTGTCAGGCGGTGGTCTACTCCAGCGCCGTCTCACGGGACAACCCGGAGGTGGTGGAAGCCCGGCGACTGCACATACCGGTGGTGGCCCGAGCCGAGATGCTGGCCGAACTGATGCGTCTGAAACACTCCATCGCCATCGCCGGCACCCACGGCAAGACCACCACCACCTCACTGGTGGCCACCCTGCTGGTGGAGGGGGGACTCGATCCCACGGTGGTCAACGGAGGCATCGTCAAGGCGCTGGGCAGCAACGCCCGCCTGGGCAGCGGCGACTTCCTGGTCACCGAAGCCGACGAGAGCGACGGCTCCTTCACCAAGCTGCTGCCTTCCATTGCCGTGGTCACCAACATCGACGCCGAACACATGGAGCATTACGGCACCTTCGATGCGGTGCGCAAAGCCTTCCACGAGTTCGCCAGCCGCATTCCCTTCTACGGCCTGGCGGTGCTGTGCCGGGATCATCCGGAGGTGGCCGGTCTGGCCGCCTCGCTGCCGGACAAACGGGTGGTGACCTACGGGTTCGGTCCCGATGCCGATCTGCAGGCGGTGGATATCCGGCAGGAGGGCATTCGCACCCGTTTCCGGGTGTTGCGCCACGACCAGCCCCACCAGCGGACCGAGGATCTGGGGGAGATGGAAACCAGCCTGGCGGGCCGTCACAACGTTCACAACGCCCTGGCGGCCATCGCCGTGGCCCGTGAGCTTTCCATTCCCTGGGTGGCGGTGCGTCACGCCCTGAGCCATTTCCGGGGGGTGCAACGCCGCTTCGATCTGCTGTGGGAGGATGAAAACCGTCTGGTCATCGACGACTACGCCCACCACCCCACGGAGATCAACGCCACCCTCGAAGCGGCTCGCGGCTCCTGCGGGGATCGCCGCCTGGTGGCCTTCTTCCAGCCGCATCGCTACACCCGGGTGAGGGACCATTACGAGGAGTTTCTGCAGGCCTTCCGCCTGGCCGATCAGGTGGTGGTGGATCGCATCTATCCCGCCGGCGAAACCCCTCCCCCGGGCCTTCTGGAGAGTCGGGGACCGGAGGCCATGTGTCGGGGCATCCAGGCCCAATCCCATGTACCCTGCCGCATCATGCCGGAAGGGACGGAGCCTTACGAGGCCCTCGACGCCCTGCTGGGCGAGGACGCCGTGGCCCTCTTTCTTGGAGCGGGGGACATCACCCGTCTGGCGAAAGGGTACGCCGCCTGGCGTCAGAAGCAGCGGGAAACCGCGTGATCCGGGCCTTTCCGCTGGCCGAACTGGCCGACCGGGTGCGCCATGAGGAGCCGTTGGCGCGGCGCACCACTTGGCGCATGGGGGGCTGCGCCCGCTGGTTCCTGCCCCTGACCGACGTCGGGGAGCTGGCCGGACTGTTGCGGCGCATGCCGCCGGAAGAGCCGCTTTTCCTGCTGGGGGGCGGCAGCAACCTGCTGGTGGCGGATGAAGGTTTCGACGGCTGCGTCATCCATCTGGAAGGGGCCTTTTCGGCCTGTTCCGTGGAAAGGGAGGCTGGGGCACCCTCCAGCCTGTTGCGGGCCGGAGCGGGCCTCTCCACGCGGCGTATGGCCCATATCGCCATCGAGGCGGGATTGGGCGGGGCGGAGTTCCTCTCCGCCATTCCCGGTTCGGTGGGGGGGGCGTTGCGCATGAACGCCGGGGCCTACGGGGCGGAGGTCGCCGACAGCCTGCTCTCCGCCACCCTTCTGGATCCACGGGGGGAACTGCACCACCTGCCCGCTTCCGCCCTGGGCCTGCGTTATCGCCACTGCGACCTGCCCGATTCGTGGATCTTCCTGGAGGCCACCTTCCGCCTGCACCCCGAAAAACCGGAAGTCGTCCGGGAGCGGTTGCGTCGCATCAACCGCCGACGCGCCGCCAGTCAGCCGCTGAACCACCCTTCCGCCGGATCGACCTTCAAGAATCCGCCGAACGGCCCCAAAGCCTGGGAGCTGATCGACGACGCCGGTCTGCGCGGGGTGAGCCGGGGCGGGGCCCAGGTTTCGGAAAAGCACAGCAATTTTCTGATCAATCGGGGCGGGGCAACCGCTACGGAGATGCGCGATCTCATCGCCCTGGTGCAGGAACGGGTGCTGGCCCGGAGCGGAATTCTGCTGGAGACGGAGGTCATTCTGCTCGGGCCTTCCGGGCGGCGCGAGCCCCCTTTTCGGTCGATGAAAGATTCTCCTTTACCAACAATCGGTTAGGAATCGCTGCAAAGGGATTTCATCATCCATGCACTTTTTGACTTGAACCCCCTTCCCTTCAACCCTTTTAATATGGAGCTGGGAAGGGCATCGTCAGGGAGTGGGAGCGCATGGCGCAACCCGTTTCCGATGGCGCATTGGCCGGGCAGGGAGGCACGAGTATCCATGGAGTACCAAGTGCGGGACAACAAGTGGCGCCAGGCCAAGGTCGGGGTACTCCTGGGAGGGCTTTCGGAAGAACGGGAGGTCAGCCTGCGCAGCGGCAAGGCCATGGCCACGGCGTTGCGTCGCCAGGGTTTCGACGTCACGGAGATCGACGTGGCCCGGGATCTGCCCGCCCGCCTGGTGGCGAGCGGCATACAGGTGGCGGTGCTGGCCCTGCACGGCCCTTACGGCGAGGACGGCACCGTTCAGGGGCTGCTGGAGATCCTGGGCATCCCCTATACCGGATCGGGGGTGGCCTCTTCCGCCAACTGCATGGATAAAGGTCTGTGCAAGCGCCTGCTGCGGGACCAGGGTCTGCCCACCCCGCCCTGGGTGATCTGCCGGGGCCGTCTGGCGCCGGACAGCGACGAGACCACCCGCCGCTCGGAGGCCCGACGCCTCGCGGAGGAGGTCCGGGCGGCCGGACTGCGTTATCCCCTTTTCGTCAAACCCCACCGTTCCGGCTCCAGCGTCGGTATCGCCCGTGTCGCCACCTTCGAGGAGCTGGCCGGGGGACTGGCCGGAGCCCTGGCGGTTTCCGCGGAGATTCTGGTGGAGCAGGGTGTTATCGGACGGGAAGTCACCCTCTCGGTTTTTGACGGCCAGGGTCTGCCGCTGGTGGGCATTCTGCCCTCGGACACCTTTTTCGACTACCACTGCAAATATACCGCCGGGCGGACCCGATATCCCATCCCTCCCCCGGACCTGGACGAGGAGACCATGGCCGAAGCCACCCGACTCGGTGTGGCCGCGTATGAGTGTGCCGGATGCCGGGGGCTGGCCCGGGTCGATCTGATGATCGACGCCGACAACAAACCCTGGATCCTGGAAATCAACACCATTCCGGGGATGACGGAAACCAGCCTGGCGCCCAAAGCGGCGGCCCATGCCGGTCTCTCCTTCGATGCCCTGGTCGAACGCATTCTGGCGGGAGCCACGTTGGAACAATGTGGCGCAGGCTGCTGATCTTCGTCTTCACCATCGGGCTGGCCGGAGGGGCGTGGTGGCTGAGCATTCTCGCCTTCACCCCCGGCTGGTTCCCCTTGCGGGAAATTCGCGTCCAGGGCAGCGACCATACCGATGTTCAGGAGGCGTTGCGGGTGCTGGAGCTGAACCAGGGCATCAACCTGCTCTCCATCGATCCGGCCATGGTGCGCAGCAGGTTGTCAGTGATTCCCTGGATCCGCCAGGTGGAAGTTTCGCGCGTATTCCCTGGAACGCTGGTCATCGAAATGGTAGAAAAGATCGCGGTGGCCACGGGCAAGGAGGGTGACCGGCTCGTTCTGCTGGATGAGTACGGCATGCCCATCAAACCCCTGGAAATCAACGATCCGGTGGTCATGCCCATCATCTCCGGCATCCAGGATGAGGATCGGGCCAAGGCAATCGTTGACATCATCAACCTGTTGAACAAACATGTCTGGCTCAGACCGGAAATTTCGGAAGCGGTTGGCCTGCCGGGCGGACGCTGGATGTTGTTCACCCGCAGAGGCATTCAACTGCTGCTCTCGCAGGAGGCCAACGAGGATCTGATCCTCCTGCAGCGCATCCAGAATCAGCATCGCATTCTGGACAGGCGGGTCTCCCGCATCGATCTGCGGGTTCCGGGCAAGGTTTTTGTCAAACCGCGCGTTTGATTGGCCGGTTTGGTTTTACAATTGCATGCATAATTGACAAATTGACAAAATTCACAGGATTCGATCCGCTACGGATCGGCAGGATTCCACCCCCTCACCCCCGGATGGGAATATGTCCAAACAGGACCAGAACCTCATCGTCGGTCTCGATATCGGAACCACCAAAATCTGCTGCATCGTCGCCGACCTGCAGCCGGACGGACGCCTGGATGTCATCGGCCTGGGAAACCACCCCTCCCGCGGGCTGAAAAAGGGCGTCGTGGTGGATATCGACTCCACCGTCGAAAGCATGCGCATGGCGGTTGAAGAGGCCGAAATGATGGCCGGCGTCGATATCAACGAGGTCTACGCCGGCATCGCGGGCTCCCATATCAAGAGCCTCAACTCCAACGGCGTGGTGGCCACCAAAGAGGGCGAAGTCACCCCGAACGATATCCAGCGCGTTCTGGAAGCGGCCCGTGCCACCAATGTCCCCCTCGACCGGGAAGTGCTGCACATCATCCCCCAGGAGTACCTGCTCGACGGACAGGACGGCATTCGCGACCCCATGGGCATGGCCGGCGTTCGCCTGGAAGCCCGTGTTCACGTGGTGACCGGCGCGGTGGCTTCGGCGCAGAACATCATCAAATGCGCCAACCGCTGCGGCCTGGACGTGGCCGATATCATTCTGGAGCAACTCGCCTCCTCGGAAGCGGTCTTGACCACCGACGAAAAGGAGCTGGGCGTCTGCCTGCTCGATATCGGCGGCGGCACCACGGACATCGCCATCTTCATCGACGGCTACATCAAACATACCGCCGTACTGCCCATCGGCGGGGATCACATGACCAACGACATCGCCGTGGGCCTGCGCACCCCCACACGGGAAGCGGAGCAGCTCAAGCGCAAGTATGGTTGCGCCCTGGCCTCCCTGGTCAATCCGGAAGAGGTGATCGAAGTTCCCAGCATCAGCGACCGCAAGCCCCGTTCCCTGGCGCGCCACATTCTGGCGGAGATCATCGAGCCACGGGTCGAGGAGCTGTTCAATCTGGTCAACCGGGAGATCACCCGTTCGGGATTCGAGGAGCATATCGCCGCGGGCATCGTGCTGACGGGCGGCTCCTCCATCACCGAAGGCATGGTGGAACTGGCGGAGGAGGTCTTCAACAAACCGGTGCGACGCGGCGTTCCCCAGGGGATCGGTGGTCTGGCCGACGTGGTGGCTTCGCCGATCTATGCCACCGCCGTGGGACTGGTGCTGTGGGCCAGTCGCTACGATACCGGTTCCCCCTCACGGGGTTCCCGGACGGAGTCCGGCGGGGTGAAAACCACTCTTCAGCGCATGAAGGATTGGTTTGGCGGCGTATTTTGATTTATGATGCTTCGGCATGGTCGATTGATGGCAGCAGGGGGACACGGTGAGCATTGAATTTGCGAATTTCGACGGGCTCGAAGCCCGTATCAAGGTAGTCGGCGTTGGTGGTGGCGGCGGCAATGCCATCAACAACATGATCCAGGGCCACCTTGACGGGGTGGAATTCATCGTCGCCAACACCGATGCCCAGGCGTTGTCGCGCAACCTGGCCTCGACCCGCATTCAGATCGGGGAAGGGGTCACCCGGGGTCTGGGAGCCGGCGCCAAGCCCGACGTGGGCATGCGTGCCGCCCAGGAGAGCGAAAATCGCGTTCGCGAGGCCCTCAAGGGCGCGGACATGGTTTTCATCACCGCCGGCATGGGTGGCGGAACCGGAACCGGAGCCGCCCCCATCATCGCCCAGATCGCCAAGGACATGCAGATCCTGACCGTGGCGGTGGTGACCAGACCCTTCAGTTTCGAGGGCAAAAAGCGCATGCAGTATGCCGACACCGGCCTGGAGGAGCTGCGCAAGCACGTCGACACCCTGATCACCATCCCCAATCAGAAGCTGCTCAACGTGGTGGGCAAGAACACCACCATCCTGGAGGCGTTTCGCAAAGCCGACGACGTGCTGTTGCAGGCGGTGCGCGGCATCACCGACCTGATCACCGTGCCGGGTCTGATCAACGTGGACTTCGCCGACGTGCGCACGGTCATGGACGAGATGGGTCAGGCCATGATGGGCGCTGCGGAAGCCTCCGGTGATACCCGCGCCCTGGACGCCGCCACCAGCGCCATCTCCAGCCCGCTGCTCGACGATGTTTCCATCCATGGCGCCAAGGGTGTGCTGATCAACATCACCGGCGGCTACAACCTGGCTCTGCAAGAGGTGGACGAAGCCGCCACCGTGGTGCGTGACATGGCCCACGACGACGCCATCATCGTCTTCGGCGCGGTACTCGACGAGTCGATGGAGGATACGGTGCGCGTCACCGTGGTGGCCACCGGCATCGGCACCGCCGAGCGGGTCGACTACACCAACATGGAAAAGAGCAAATCCGAGCCTCGCCTGGTACATCCGTACACCGGCAACAAGGTCAGCTCCAAGGATCACAAGCCGGCCGTGGTACAACTGGCGGATACCCCCTCCGTGGTGCAAACCTCCACTCGCCATGCCAGCCCGGCCCGCCGCCGACCCGTCGAAGCCGAACCCGCCTCCGCCTCCTCCAAGAAGAGTGACAACGCCGCCGAAACCGATTGGGACGTGCCGACCTTCCTGCGTCGTCAGATGGATTGATTGGTTCGCGTGACACGGTCTTCCCACACCTCGGGAAGGAAAAAGGGGAGAAGCTTGAGGCTTCTCCCCTTTTCGCTTTTTGGAAGTGACAACCGCCTGACCCCTCCTCCGGTGATCGCACCATGTTTGCGGACAGCCCATCGCAAAACGACGACTCAATCGCGCAGATCGTTTAAAAAGAATGACAACGGACAAGTCAACGGATCGAACATTTTCCTTTTTTGCTTTCTAAAGGATATCATATTGAAATATAAAGGATACTACTCATATGGCGTTTCAATCCCGACCGATTTGCCATTTCCTGCTCCGAAAAGCGCAAAATGCCCTTCCAATTTTCCATAATTGGCAAATTACTTGCTTTAATTTTCCATAACGCAGGGAAAAAGGGACGGATCCCGCTCCATCGAACGTTTTTGGGTTGCACAAGGAGCCTTTCCCAGCTAAAAATCGGGTTTTTGTATCAACCCGTCGTTATGGATTCTGGACCAACGGACGGAAAAAGAATGCGTCAACGTACTTTGAAAAATACCATTCGCTGCACGGGCATCGGCCTCCATTGTGGAGAAAAGACCTATTTGTCCCTGCGTCCCGCCCCTGCCAACACGGGCATCGTCTTTCACCGCACCGACGCTAACGGGGCCATCATCCCCGCCCGGGTCGAAAACGTGGTGGATACCCGGCTGTGCACCACCCTGGCCAACGCCGACGGGGTGCGGGTTTCCACCGTCGAGCATCTGCTGGCCGCCTTCGCCGGTCTGGGTGTGGACAACGCCTATGTCGACCTCGACAGCCAGGAAGTCCCCATCATGGACGGCAGCGCCGCGCCCTTCGTCTTCCTCATCCAGTGCGCCGGCGTCGTGGAACAAAAGGCCCTGCGCCGTTACATCCGCATCCGCAAGCCGGTGGAAGTCAGCGACGGCATCAAAAAGGCCATATTCGAGCCCGCCAACTCCTCGCGCATCAGCTTTCTGATCGATTTCGACCATCCCCTGCTCTCCGAGCAAGAGGTGGAAGTGGATCTCTCCGAGATCCTCTTCATCAAGGAAATCAGCCGGGCCCGTACCTTCGGCTTCCTCAAAGAGGTCGAGTCGCTGCAGTCCAAAGGCCTGGCTCGCGGCGGTTCCCTGGACAACGCCATCGTGATCGGCGACTTCCGCATTCTCAACGAGGGGGGCCTGCGTTACGAAAACGAATTCGTACGCCACAAGGTTCTGGACGCCATCGGCGACCTCTTCCTGCTGGGACATCCCATCATCGGCCATTTCCGGGGACATCGCGCCGGGCACGCCCTGAACAACCAGTTGCTGCGCAAGCTGCTGGCCCACGAGGACGCCTGGGAGTTCGTGGAAACCGAGGTCAAACCGCAAAGCAGCCCGGTTTTTCATCAAAGCCACGGGGTGCATGAACCGGTTGCCGCCTTTTCGGTGGGCTGATCGCCTGTCTGCCACAAAAAAGGGCGTCTGGACTCCAGGCGCCCTTTTTTTTATCCGATATACGGGGGTCCGGGGGGGATAATCCCCCCCGGCGGGGTTCGGGGCAGCGCCCCGAGGCGTAGACGTTGACATACCGGGTCGAAGCCCTGAAGAATAGCGCACCAACCCGATCATTTTGCACAAACTTCGGAAACGCTTCGACCCGCCCGGTGGGGGCCAGGGGAGGGACTCATCCTCCCCATCCTTTTTGGCAGATGCGTCGAGAGTTCAATTATTGCTCGAATCGCACCAGCTGCCTCTGGGTGGCGCGTTCAAGAACGGGGAGGATGAAGCCCTCCCCTGACCCCCTCCGGGCGGGTCGAGGGCTTAACAGGGTGTGGAACCAGTTCGGAGTTGGCCATTTCTTCAATTGGCTTCGACCCGCCAAAAGCCAGGTCAACACCTCGGGGCGCTGCCCCGAACCCCGCCGGGGGGGATAATCCCC
>JADGAQ010000130.1 GCA_015231925.1 Magnetococcales bacterium | reverse complement strand
ATAATCGCCCCCGGACCCCCGTATTAATGAACGAATGAAACAGAAATGGAATAAGGGGGTTTGGGGGGGATAATCCCCCCCAAACCCCCGTATACCTGAACAGATACCTGAAAAGGAACATTCTATGGATACTCATGCACCACCTCGAGCCGTTGTGGTGAGAGGACGCAGATTTTTCGTGGCTTCCGAGCACTATACCAAATGGTGGGACATGGTTGAAGAAGGGGTGTGGGAACCAAATCTATTCAGCCTCTTTGAAAGGTTTATCATTCCAGGTAGCACAGTAATCGATGTCGGTGCCTGGATTGGTGGTACAGCACTTTTCTGCGCCCATTTGGCCTCGAAAGTCTTCTTGTTCGAACCCGACCCGGTAGCTCTGAATATCTTGCGTCGTAATCTCTCCCTTAACCCGAAGCTCGGGTTGAAGATGACGTTGATCGAAGCGGGTTTTGCTTGTCACGACGGCTGGGCGCCGATATTCAATGATCATCCGGGCAATAGTGGTTCCAGTTTGCTTTCTTACAATTTTGAAAGCCGCGATAACAGCATCAAACCGATTGGTGAAATGCCATTATACGATGCCAAGCGATTTCTTTCCCAAATTGACATGCCCAATGTCTCATTGATCAAGATCGACATCGAAGGAGCCGAGTATGACGTGGTTCCTACTATCGCGCCGTTTCTGCAGGAACATCGGCCAACGCTTTTGCTTTCTTTACATCCTTACAAGCTGGGCGGGCAAGGATCGGATTCAAATGATCGCCTGTATCGTCTGACACGTTCCGCCGCTCTGTTTGAGAGCGTGGCCCACTATCCCTATATTTTTCACGAAATGGAGGGAAAGCTTGTACGAAGAAACGACAAGGAACAAATTCTTCACGAACTGCGCACAACCGGATTGGTCTCTGGTTCCTACGCCTTTTCTTATAGAGCGGGATGGTAAAAAGAGGGTGCGATTGTGAGACGTCGAGTACCGACCGGAAAGAGTTATCTCCGGTCGGTACTCGGGAACGGATTACCGGTTACCAGGGCATGAAGCGATTGATGAAGCTCATGGGGCGTGTGGCGGAGTTCATATCGTAGCCCATGCGGGAGACATAGGCGGTAAGCGTCTGCATGGCCTGATTCATGGCGGTCATGTTGGTTGTGATGGGTCCAAGAGAATTAAGCTTTGTACCCATATCCTCCATGATTTTAGCCATCAACATGACGTTCTTGTTCATGTCAGATACATCTTTGTTCATTGCATGTACGCTATCGGTCATATGTTCCACGCTCTCCGCCATGGTTTGCATATCCACCGACATGGTTTCCATATTGTCGCTGATGTATTCCAGATGGGTGGACATCAGCTCCACATTGTCCGAAAGGGTGCGAATATTGGCAGAGAGCGATCCCATGTTGGCCCCCATCTTGGGATCGATGGAGGTGGCCATGGTGCGAATGTCCTGGGTCAGGCTGTAGATGAGGAAAAAGCCGTACATGGCCAGGATGATGAAAGCGAACAGGGAGGGATAAACGATCAACTCCCAGCGTTTGGCACTCTTGTCGAAGCTCTTGGCGAATTGCTCCAGCACCATGGCGGAGCAGTCGCCACACTCATTGTAGTTACCCAGAGGAATGATGGCTGACTGACCCCGACGACGCCGGACCGGTGGCCCGGAAGATTCCGGATTCCCGGCCTCGGGATCTTTGCTGCTGGAGGTGTCTGGGGTATCGGACATGAAGTGTGCTCTCCTATGTTTAGCCGGCCATGGCCATCCCTGGGGCCGGGAAAAGTTCGGTGGCGAGCATGAGGAACTCGTCGGCGGCTTTACTGCCGGGCGCCAACTCGAATACCGCACGTCCCTCGCTGAAGGAACGACGGTAGGCAGTGCGCTGCCCGATCTTGCACGGAAGAACCCGAACGCCCCCGATGGTTTTCAAAACCTCGTAGGTTTCGCTCGTCTCCTTCAAACCCGGATGGGTATCGGCCCGATTGACGAAAAGAATCAGTTCGGGCTTGGCCTTCTGCTTGGC
The DNA here is from genome assembly GCA_015231925.1 of Magnetococcales bacterium. Lineage (NCBI taxonomy): Bacteria > Pseudomonadati > Pseudomonadota > Magnetococcia > Magnetococcales > Magnetococcales bacterium. Next base: position 9,986 of record JADGAQ010000130.1, on the reverse strand, counting down.
GGCAACGGTCTCCCGAGTGATATCGAGAAAACGTTGCGTGGACCAGACATCCGCCTGGCTGGGGGGAACCGGTATCACGATGCGATCCGCCATGCCAATCGCCTGCCGCATGGCCCACAGGTTGGACGCCCCGACATCGATCAGCACCTCCCCTTCCTGAAAATCCTTCAGAATTTGCATGGGGTTGCTGTCCGGGCGGAAAACCCGCAACGTGGGAGAGACCTCTTCTTCACGACGCACTTCGGAGGCATCGCTCAACGTGGCCTGCGGATCAAGATCGAAGGCCACTACCTTGTGCCCTCCATGGGCTAACCAAACGGCGAGGTTAAAGGCGATGGTGCTTTTGCCGCACCCGCCCTTGAGATTTCCCACCAGGGTGATCATCGGGCCTTTCCTTTGGTCGTCATTGGCTGCATCCGTCATTCGACATGATGGAATTGTAGATTTGTACGGCATATCGGTCACTTCTTGCAAGTGTCGCTGTTCCCTAGCTTGGCCCAATACGGGATAAAGCTGCCAAAAATCCTTGCAAAATCAAGATGATTTTGCTCAAACTCCGGTTTTCCCTTTTGTTTGTACAAAAATGGGGCGCCGGTTCCGCGATGCCCTGCCCGACAAACCAGAGCATTTCCGAGAAAGAAAAGGGGGACCGACCGGTCCCCCTTTCCAACCAACTGATCACCGCGGACTTTCCGAAGAGACGGTTCGTCCGGGAGAAAAAATCACTGCTGACCTGCAGGGGCTGCCGCAGCGGCGGGAGCCTCTTCAGCACCCTGGACCGGGGCCTGACCGGCTGCGCCGGGGGCTCCCCAAGGGCCAGCCGGGCCGCCGTAAGGACCGCCCCAACCGGGTCCGCCCCAACCGGGTCCGCCCCAGCCGGGTCCGCCGTAGGGACCGTAGCCGTAACCGGGATAGCCCCAACCACCGGGATAACCGCCCCAGCCGTTGTTGCGCCAGCCGTTGTAGCCATTCCAGTCATTGGCGGCGCTGCCATCGAAATCGCCACCCATGTTGAAACCGAAATTACCGTTGGCACGACCGTTACCGGTGCCGTAGCCGTTGTTGCCCCAGTTGTTGCCCCAGTTGTTGTATCCGGGTCCACCCCAGTTACCGGGACCCCAACCCCAGGCGGAGGCTTCCTGGGAAACCATCATCGCCGCACCACCCAACAGGGCGGCCAGCGCCAACATACCAAACGTCTTTTTCATCGCAGTACTGCTCCTTGTGTCCAGACTGGCCAAAGGCAAGGGCCGGAGAGGCATTTCGCCTCCCCGACCCTACGCAAAGGTGTCGCTCCGACCCGACGCTTCCGAACCCGCAGCACACGAAAACATGTGGTGCGAACCCCCACGGCAATCAGACCAGCGGCGAAACCCTTCTAAAACCTACCAGCCCCAACCGGGACCGCCCCAACCGGGACCGCCCCAACCACCGGGACCGCCCCAACCACCGGGATAGTAGCCGTTGTTCCAGCCGTTGTTCCAAAGATTGTTCCAGCCGTTGTTGCCGGCGCCGGCCACATCACCACCCATATTGAAGCCGAAGTTGCCGGAGGCGCGGCCATTGCCGTTGCCATAGCCGTTGTTGCCCCAGTTGTTGCCCCAGTTGTTGTATCCGGGTCCACCCCAGTTACCGGGACCCCAGCCCCAGGCGTCCGCCGAGCCGGAGGAGAGCAGGGAAGCCGCGCCCAACAGAGCGGCAAACGCCAGGACGGTTGCAGTTTTCTTCATGAAGGAATCTCCTTGGTTGCAGAGTCGGCATCACTATGCCAACGGTAAAGGAATGCCGGTTTGTCACGCTCCATGACCCAAGGTCGCGCGTGGGAATTCGGAAAACCGCTCTGCAGTGCCATGCAGGGCGAACCGGTCCTGCGCCTGCCCGCCGGGATGACCGTTCCGTCCTGGAAAAGTCTCCTGTCACGAGCTCGCGCCCGAATCCACTTATCCCGTCTTATTCATGAATTTCCGCTGCAACCGGACCGGATCCGCGCCATGACGGCGCTACGCCCGCTCGACGATCCTCTCCGTGGAACGGCTACGGTTCCGGTCGTCGAGGCGTCGCGCGCCTTGTCCTGACGCGCCATGGCCGGTTTCGCGACGAAATTCATGAATAAGACGGGCCTATCCAAAAGCGGGGAAGCCAACGCTCCTCCCGCGATCGTTACCACTCAATACCCCCAACCCCAGGAACCGGGCCCCCAGCCGTTGTTACCCCAGGGACGCCAGCCCGGAACCGGATCGACCCCCGTATAGCCCCCGCCCGGATAGCCCCAGCTCCCGCCGTAGGGAGAGCCGTAACCGTAGCCGCCCGGCCAATGATTACCCAAACCCAGCTCCGGTGCAACCGCTCCCCAGGGATCGTATCCCATCAGGGGGGATAATCCCTGGTGTCCTCCCCAGGGATCGTAGCGCAACTCCTCCTTGGGATAGCGCTGCCGCGAACGCTCCGAGACTCCCCGGTCGGACTGGTATGCGTCGTCCAGGGGGCGTTCCGGTCGCCTGCGCTCCCCCTGATAGCGCGGATCGTAACGGTCCGGCGGCGCCTCGTAATAGCCCTCGTAACCACCTCCGGGGGGCCTCGCAGGCCTCGCCGAGCGGGGCGCGGCGTTCCCCCGATTGTCCACCTCCTCCATGAAGGATTCCATGAAACGCCCGAAACGCTTCCCCAGAACCTCTTCCTTCGAAGAGGCCTCGTTGCTCAGCATCTGCTGGGGCATTTCCGAAAATCCACCCATGCCGGCCATGCTTGAACCGGGCATGCCGAGAGGCATGGCCGGTCCGGCCAGCGCCCCACCGGCAACCAGGGCAACCATCATGGGAACGAGGACCAAACCAGACCCAGGACGGCTATACGACACTTTCTTCCCCCTGCTTCGCACCAACGCCATACAAAAGCGCCACCGTAACAGAACCAGGATGGTCATGGAGCGCCATGCTCCGACTCCCCTTCCAACCCCGATCCCGGAACGCCTCTCCGTCTCGTCACGAACACCGGGGAAAAACCTCACCATTGGCTGGTGATATCATGATCGGCAGGAAAAAAACAATGTAAAATGTTTGGCAGTGGTCGCCGAACGGAGAGTCCGTCAGGCACTTCATGGCAGCATAGACCATCTTGCAGGCGGAAAGATCCAATAATCGCAACCTTCAGGGCGAATTTCCGCCAGAGGCCGCTTTTTCGGGGGGAGAAGGAATGACGGTCTCCTTGAATCCGACCGGTATTTCGAATAGCGACGGCGCCTGAACACCCTCCTGGATGTCGACCAGCTCCAGGGTCATGCCGTCGCTGTACTCTTCCCGAATGGCCACTCCCAGTCGTGAATCGGTCCACAGCCGCCCGTAGAGCAGCCACTGATTGTTCTTTTGCAGGGAAATTTCCCAGATGGTGGTGGCGCGCCCCCGCAGGGAGGTCGTGCCCTGAACCCGACACCGCAGCTCCTTCACCGTCTGGCAGGGACTCTGTGGATCATCCGGCAGGGGCGGACGGGCGACCTGGGTCTCCGGAAACCGCATATAGGTCTTTTCGTCCGGAAGAACCATCCAGGCCTCATTTTTGGCCTTGTGATAGATCAGCATCACCGGTTGACGGCCGCGGGTTCCTTCGGTGCGAATGGCCTGGCTGCCCACATACATATGGCCAACCGAATTCTTTTCCGGCTCCTTGCTGTGGGTGCGAACCACCTTGGCAGCGAACTCAAGCGGAATCACCCCTTCCCCCGTTGCAGTCAGGGAGTGGCAGAAGATCATGCCCCCGAGGGCCAAGGCCCACCGTTTGACCCGACCGTTTCCGAACGAGATCATGGGGGTGATGCACGGTCGCCGGGATGCCACCAGTCGTCGTAGCCTTGTCGTTCCATGTTGGGCATCTGCCACGGGGACTGGCTCGGATACCCGTATCCCGGATCCCAGCCCCTGGAATCCCGATAGGGATAGGGTACGTCGTAGCGCGGCTCCCGAGCGGAGGGGTAGCCCGGCTGGGATGTTCCGTAATAGGGGGTTCGACCGTAATCGTCCGGATGGGAAGGGTAACTGCCGTAGGGTGGCCGATAGGAGGGATCCTCGTATCGGGGTTCGGAGGGCCACCCCTCGCGGGCGGGATAATCGGAATAGCGTGGAGGCTGCCCGTTCTCCCGGCGCGGATAGTCGGAATAGCGGGAAGGGGGCGGATTTTCCCGATAGGGGGAGTAGGAATCGCGATAGTCGGAGGAACGGTTGTCGAAATCGGCAGGCACCTCCCCCCAGGGGCGGGAGTTGCGATCGTCGTAGTAGTCACGGAAACGATGGTCGCGCCGATTGCCGTTTTCCGGACGGCGATAACTCTCCTGGGGGGACTGGCGCCGGTATTGGTCACCGTACCAGGTCCAGCGGGAACGGTCGTTCTGATCGTTCCTGGACGGGGCGTCCGCATGATCACGCGCGGTTTCCGCCGACACCGCTCCCGAAAAGAGCCATGGCAAAAGCGCCAGGATCACCAAGCCGATCCCGAACCGGGGCAGGGAGTGCGTGAAACGCTCAGGGGTAAAAAAGAGCATCAAATCGGTACTCAATCACCGGTAAAAGGAGTTGAAGGCCCTTGGCATCTCCCTTGCCTGGAACCCGGATGCATCCCTGGCTCGAACGAAGGAGCCTCCTTCATCCGCCGGTTTCCTGTCGACCTGCCCGTTGGGGTCGCTTTCATCCCTTCAAGATAGACGTATTGTCGGCAAAAGACAAAGTATCCTGGAAGCCTCCGGTCATCCTTCGCTGACCTGCCGCTCCAGAAAGAGGGCCAGCATCCACAGCGCCCACAAGGAGGCCGAGTAGTCGCCTTTTGCGGCCACATGCCGATCCAGCAGTCGCAAGACCGCTCCGGGCTCCACCCACCCCGTCTGCCGCACCGCCTCGCTCTGCCATGCGCGCCGCACCCTCTCCTGCAAAGGGCCCCTCAGCCAATCCCGCAGCGGGATATTGAAACCCTTCTTGGGGCGATGCACCACCTCCGGCGGAACCAGCTCCTCCAGGAGTTTTTTCAGCAACCATTTGCCGGAACCCCCGTGGATTTTCCAGCGTGCGGGCAGCGCCAGGCCCCAGGAGACGAAGGCGTGATCCAGAAAGGGAACCCGCACTTCCAAACCGTGGGCCATGCTGGCGCGATCCACCTTGACCAGCACCCTCCCCGCCAGAAAGGTCTTGAGATCGAGGTGCTGCAGGCGGTGCAGGGGCTCCTCTCCGGGGCGGTCGTGCGGAGAGAGCAGATCCCGCACGGCAAAACCCTGCAGGGACCGGGCCAGGGCAGGTGTCTGCAGGGTCTGAAGCAGGGTTGGCGGCAACAGCGACATGCCGCGCAGGTAACCGCCCGGAAAATCCTCTCCCAGGGATTGCAGCGCCGCCTGCAGGCGCAAGGGGCGCGGGGCGCCGTCCAGGCGGGGGTACCAGGCGCCCAGCAGCCGGAACAGGGGACGGCTTCCCGGCAGATGCCGTCGCAGCCCGTCTTCCCGCAGAAACTGGCGGTAGCGGTCGTAACCGCCCAGGGTTTCGTCGCCCCCGTCCCCGGAAAGCACCACCTTGACGTGTTTGCGCGCCAGGGCGCAGACCCGCCAGGTCGGCAACGCGGAGGCATCGGCGAAAGGCTCGTCGAAGAGACCGGTCAGCAACTCCGCCTGGGGCAGATGCGCCGGGGTCACCTCCTCCACATGGTGAATGACGCCGCAATGGCGTGCCACCCGGGCGGCGTGATCCCGTTCGTCGAAGCGGGCGTCGGCGAAGGCCATGGTACAGGCCTGGACCGGCTCGGCGCGGTCCCGGGCCATCAAAGCGGTCACGGCGCTGGAATCGACACCTCCCGACAGAAAACAGCCCAGCGGCACATCCGACACCTGATGGCTGCGCACCACCTCCTGCAGTCGCTGCCGCAGCGCCTCCAGCGCCTCGGCGAAACCGGCGGGCGGCGTCATATCTCCCGGCACGGGGGCCTCCCAGTAGCAGGACGGCGACGGCACCCCCCCTCCGGGGGTGACGACGAGACGATGGGCTGGCGGCAGTTTGTGAGCGGCGGCGTAGATGGTCAACGGATCGGGGACGTAACCCAGGGTCAGATAGGCCGACAGGGCGCGAGGATCGAGAAGGCCCGAGAAAGCCTTGTGAAGGGTCAACCCCTTGAGCTCGGAGGCGAAGATCAGCCAGCCGTTCGGCAGCAGGGCATAGTGCAGGGGTTTGATGCCCAGGGGATCCCGGGCCAGAAAGAACTTTTGTTGCCGCCGATCCCACAACGCCAGGGCGAACATGCCCCGAAAGCGTTCGACGCAGCTTTCCCCCCAGCTTTCCCAGGCATGCACGATCACTTCGGTGTCGGAGCGGGTGCGAAAGTGGTGGCCCAGAGCGGTCAGGGTGGTCATCAGCTCCTGGAAGTTGTAGATCTCCCCGTTGAAGACCACCACCACCGCGCCATCCTCGTTGTAAAGGGGCTGCACCCCGCCCCCCAGGTCGATGATGGCCAGACGGCGGTGTCCCAGACCAACACCTGCCTCGGTGTGGAATCCCTCCTGATCGGGCCCCCGATGGCGTAACGAACCCGTCATCGCCTCCAGCACCCGACGATCGGGAGGACGCGCCTCAGCCGAAGTATCGAAGAGTCCCGCCAGTCCGCACATGGTTTTTCTTTCGCAAGCGGCGCCAGGCTTTGCGCGCCAGATGAAGCGTCAGCAACCCCGGCGGCATGCGCAGCCAGTGGGAGCGTCCGTAAAGAATCAGCAGCGCCACTTCCCGCCACCAGGGTCGCTCCCGTGGGGCATCGGGAAAGAGAACCGCCGCCCACAAGCGCCGCATCAACCGGTCGATCGGTGCGGGCGGGGCCCAGGCGGACACCGCTTGCCGCACCGGGAGCGGTACGTCCACCTCCAGCAGGCCCAGGGCGTTCAGGGCATAATGAAGGGGACGCCCCAGACCCAATTGGCCGCTGCGTCGCAGCAGCTCCGTCCAGAAGTGGGGATTCCCGCCGAAATGGCGCACCATGCCGGCCAGATCGATCAGCTCCCGCAGTTTGTCGTCTCCGTCCCCGTCCTGAAAGAGATGCACGACCCCATGCAACATCATATCCGTATCTTGCAGGCGACCAAAGCCCTCGCCTTCTCCCGTCAGAGGAACCACCTCATCCAGAAGGAGGGAGGCATCCGGCGTCACCCGTCCGCTACGGGGCAGGAGGTTGTGGTGTACGTCGAGTTCGCTGCCGCGTTGCCGGTTGCTCAGCGGAGGCAGTTCGTGCATCCACTGCCGGTAGTAGCGCTGATCGTAAGGATCCGTGTGGGTGGTCTCCCAGCCGTGGCGCAGCAATGCCGCCTCGACCCGCTCCAGGTGCGACTCCGCCACCAGGATGTCGAGATCCACCGAAAGGCGGCCTTCGGCCCAGGGCAGGCCGGCCAGGGTGAAGGCTCCCCCTTTCAACAGCACCGGCGCCACCCCCGTGCCCAGCAGCGCCCGTCGCAGACGGTTGACCTCCCAGCGCAAACCGCGCTCGTGGGCCACACCCTGAACGGCCGCCCCTTCCAGAAGATCCCGCAGCCGCTCGGGCAGACGCCCGATCACCCCCGCCCGGCGCAGGTGCGCGGCCAGCACTCCCTGCAGACGTCCCCGGTAGGCGGCTTCCAGAAGCGGACGCCACTGATCCGGAGTCAGGGTTTCGGCCTGATCGGGGTGCATCAGCAACCAGGCCAGCAGGCGACCGGAGGTCACGGCGTTTCTCCGCTCAGTTCAAGAAGACGGGCCACCGCCGCTTCCGGGTTGCCGAAGGTCAGTTCGAAAAAGGGGCAGTGGCGCACCAATCCCATGACGGTGCGGAAACCCCGTTCGCCCTGCAGTTCGTAGTTGAAGGCGTTACCGGCCAGGCGCAGGAAGCCCTGATCGGGGGGCAGCTCCTCCAGTTGGGTCGCGGCCCCCGCCTGGAAACGGGGCACCACGATCCAGGTCGCCCTTGCGGGCAGGTGGGCCTGTCGCACGCTGTCGACGGGAGGGGCCATGTGGGCCACGGTGCCTTTGCGGGTTTTGGCGAAGGAGGGGCCCAGCACGGCCCGAGGTTCGAAGCGGCGCAGAATGTCGATGGAGTCGTTTTTCAGGGCCACCGGGCGCGGCGCGGCCAACAGGTCGAGGGTGTCGGGGCGCAGGATGCCGAATTCGTCGGAAAAGAGGCGAAAACCCCGCCAGGCCAGGGCGGCGGCCAGGGTGCTCTTGCCCGAGCCGGGCAGCCCCGGCAGGATCAGCGCCCGATCCCCCCGCGCCAGCACCGCCGCGTGCAACAAGAGATACTGTTGGGAGCGGGAGGCCAGCATGAAGTTGAGCCCCCATTCGAAGTGCGGCAGGGCGTGATCCCGTGGAAAGGGAGCGAAGGGAGAGGGTCCGCTGACGCGGAAGTGGACCTGGGGCCGCAACCAGCGTCGCCAGCCGCGACTGCCGGCCAGATGGATGGTGCAGTCGCTCAACCGCTCCCACCCCTCCTCGGCCAGGGAATGGTGGGCGTAGAGCAGGCGCAAGGGCTGCTCCAACGCGGGCACATCGCTGGTCAACTGCACAACGAAGGGACCGATAGCCCAGCGCAGACCCTGGTCCCGCAAGCGGCGGCGCACATCGGTGGCGGAGAGTTCTCCGAGAAGCATGCGGGTCGTGTCCGGGTGGGAGGAGTGCGACAGACACCACCCTCAAGCCTGCAAGGCAGCAGGAAAGAAGTCAAGATTGAAGAGTGGCAGTTCAGATGGAAATGGCTTCAAGTTCGACGAACGGACGCAACTCCGGGCGCAAGGCTTTCTCCGTTACCAGATCGACGGGGCAGCCTATATGGTCTTCCAGGAAAAACTGCACCCCAAAATAGCGAGCCGACGTGGCCGGGCCATCGAAAGTAACCAGGATATCCACATCACTCCGCTCATGGGCAGCATTTCGGGCTCGGGAACCGAAAAGGGCCAGACGAACGACACCGAATTCCCGATGCAATTGCCCTTTGTGTTGAGTCAGCAGATGAAGGATCTCCTCACGATCCATGGCGGTCATCCTCCGGGTTCGCAGCCTGCTTTTGCCTTTCGATCCCACAATGTCGCGAAGTTTCCGACAAGTCAACCGGGTTTCCCGGCTTGATCGGTTCAACCACCCCTGGCGCAACTCCGAAACCCGACGTGCGCCATCCTGCTTGATGTGTAATATCAAATACGATACCATCAACCCATGAACACGGCCACCAAACTCCTTGAAGCCATGACACAGCATCCCCTGGACTGGAAACTGGACCAGTTACAGACAGTGGCACAACGTCATGGCATCGTTTGGCGGCAGATGGGGACCAGCCATTGCACGTTTGTTCGCAAAGACGGGCAGATCCTTGTGGTTCCCGCCCATCGCCCCATCAACCCGGTTTACATCAAAAAATTTGTCCAGTTGGTGAAGGGGAGATGATCCATGCCCGTCCTCGACGATTACCCGTTCGAAATCAGACCCATGACCCCGGAGGAAGGCACCGGGTATCTGATCACCTTCCCCGATTTCAACGAATGCTTCTCGGATGGCGCAACCATTGCCGAGGCCATCGCCAACGGCATGGATGCGTTGAAGTGTGCCATTCTGGCCTTGGAAGACACCGGTTTTCCGGTTCCCCCTCCTGGCTCGGGAGGCGCCTACTCCGGTCGCTTCGTTGCCAGAATCCCTAAAACACTGCACGCCAATCTTTCCGCTAAAGCAAAAATGGAGGGAGTCAGTCTCAATACACTGGTGGTATCGTTGCTCGCGGAAGGCATGGGACGGAGGGATACGACCAAAGTTGCCTGACGGAATATTTTACTCGGATATGCTTAAAATATAGTAACTATGCAGGATCCCGCGCAGCGCGATATGACGAAGTCAACAGCAAAAGGAAAAGTCCCAGGACGCTGCCCCGGACCCATTCGGGGAGATAATCCCCCCGAACCCCCGCATATCTGAATAGTTACATAATAGACACGATATATAAGATTAAAGATAAATGTCAAAGGA
>JADGAQ010000129.1 GCA_015231925.1 Magnetococcales bacterium | reverse complement strand
GATGAAGCGCGGCGCGATAAATTTGCGCTGAATTGCGCGATAATTTGACCGCGCCGCGATTTCGGCCTGCGAAACATAATTCCGGCTTTACTCCATACCGCCCGGTTTTGGGTAGGGGTGGATGGGGAGGCGGAGGTTGGTCATGGCCCGCTTGTCCAGGAAGTAGACGTAGCGGAACTGCCTGAAGGTGTGCTTTGTCGCACGGGTCAGGTTGTCCCGCAGGTGGCGGCCCCTGTTGCCGCCTTTGACGTGGGCTGTCAGCAGCATGTCATGGTAGGTCTCCCCGTCCAGCTCCCAGAAGACCGTTTTGTGGCTGCCGACGTAGAGGAAGTTGGCCGCCTGATACACCACTCCCCACCGCCCGCATCGCTCGTCTGCGAAGCTTTGTACCCATTTGACCTGGGGCATCACCTTGCGGATATACCGGAAACTGTAGCTGATGGCCCGGCTCTCCGAGTTGCGCGGCGCCGCATCGTCCAGCCACATCCGGTTGAGCTCCAGATACCCCCTGGAATCGGTCCCGGCCACCACCTTGTCCGCCCTCGCCGGGTTGAGGGCGTAGCCGTATTGCAGTACCCCCAGAAGCTGGCCAGCTACCCATACGCCCAGGTGGACGTAAGAGTTGTTAACCACCCGGCGGCTGTAATGGTGCGTGCGGATCATCTCCACCGCTACCACCCTCGGGACTTGAGCTACGTAGAACTCCCGCTTGCCAAATCCCCCAACCACCCCTGCCGCATCCTTGAGAAATCCGGCCTCCTCCAGTACCCGGACAGGTCCGGATACCGGAGGGTGATGCTCCGGTCGAGATACCATGAACGTCGCTCCGGACGCTCATGGCGCTCGCCATTTGGGATTCTTGACCCTGGTTGATGTTACCGGACCAGCATGGCTGGACCTTGCGGTCCAGCCATGAGGTGATCAGACGTGAAGATTCATGTGCATGGCCATGGCCCGACGCACTTCCTCTTCCAGGGTGTCGGCGGGTTCCAGGTCAGCGATGGCCTTGGAGGGGCTGCCGCCCAGAACCTTTCCGGATGCCGAAGTGCGCGTTTCAACCCCCCGCTGGGAGTTGACTGTCCCGCAGCGGGGGCATTTGATTTCAACCGCCCCCGTCCCTTCCAGCCGCGCCAGCTTTTTCCCACATTTGCTGCACCGAAAATCCTGCATCTCCATCTGGTACGCTCCATGCTTGTTTATTCCCGCCACCACGTGTGGTCGGGATGGCCTGTCCTGGCCAGACTTGCCTGACGAGTTACTGCTCGTCGTTCGGGGTGTTCGCGCACCCCGAACCCCGCCTTCCCGGCAGGGATCACACATAGAAAACCGGCGCATCCGTCGCGCCTTGCACCTTGACGGCTCGCCCATCTTTGACCGTTACCCGGTCTCCAGGCTGGATACCGGCCTCGCTGGCCACCTCGACAATCCCCCCGGAGGTGGCCACCTTGGCCATCCCCCCATTGATAGCCACCACCCGGCCCGTCATGGACCGTTGCCCGACCAGCAGGCGTTGCAGCTCAAGTAGTGGTTGGGACATATCGCACTATCTCCAGGGAGGTGGTCGCCTTGACCCCCTCGAAATGGTGACTCACAGAGGTGACCTTGCCCCGCCAGCTCTGGCCCATCAGGGCGTCGTGGATCTCCACGAGGTGTCCCGGCAGGACGGATCGATAGACGCATACCAGGGAGACCTCTTGCAGGCTCTCCCCGGCGTCGATCTCGGCGCGGCCCCGAGAGAGCTTGGCCAGGGTGTCGGCCAACAACGGGTCGGAGATATCCTCTCCGGGGTGATCTCCGGCGCCGCGCTGACAGACGATCTCCCCATCCAAGGGGGTGCCCCCGCTCAGCGCGGTGGCCCGCACCTGTACCGGGTAGTCGTCCAGCCCGGCCACCGATTCCGGCGCGGTCAGGCTCCACGAGGTGGCCAGCGTGGTGTATTGGATGCGGGCGATGGCCACCCCGGACCGTTCGGCGGACAGCGTGCGCCGGTCGGCCTCCAGGGTCAGCGTGCCCAGGTCGTTGCCCAGCCAGATCACTGATGCGATGGAGATGGCGGGTTTATCCAGGGAGCCGGTGGCCACCCCGTCAAAGACGATATCCTGGGTGGCCTGGATGGTCTGGGGAGCCCCCGGCAACAGCACGCCGGCGCTTGAGGTCAGCGCCACCCCGGTCAAATCCGGTCCGGCATGGATCAGCAGGTGGGCTGTCTCGCCGGACAAGAATCCGTCGCGTCCCTGATTGAGGCCATCCGGGCGGGAGTCCACCTCGGCGGCGATGTAGCCCGCCTGGGGCAGATAGCCCCGCACCAGCACCCGGTTGACCCGGTGGCGCAGCATGTGGGACTCGCGGCAGGAAAGGTTGTCGGCGGCATCGGTCAAGACGTGATCGGGGGTGGCCGTGGCCCAGTCGGGCACCCTGACCGGGAAGCGATGCCGCACCCGCAGACCCCCGCCGGGCAGGGTCTCCACCACGCCCCCGGCGGCCTCGGCGATGGTCCGGACCACCTCGATTGGCGCGGCATTGTGGACTGCCAACCGGCCACCGGGAATGAGCCAGTCCACGATCCCCCAGTCGATCTCCTGCCCTATCACCTCCTCGGCAGCGGCGCGGGCCTGGATCGGGGTTGCCCAGGTGCGCTCGATGGGGGTGGCTCTGGGGGTAGAAAAGCGAGCTGTCGGGCTGATCACCGAAACGCTGAAACGCGGCATACCCACACCGTCACGCTGTAGGGTTTTGTTGTCCACCAACAGCGCAAAAACCGCCCCGCCCACGGAGAGTGTGATCAGGCCGCCTACCCGCACCAGCTGATAGCTGGCCGGGTCGTCCAGCTCCAGCAAGCCGGTCCAAAAGACATCCCCCTCGGAAAGGGACACCTGCCCGGAGAGAAGCACGCTACAGTCTCCGCAGATAGTCGATGGCCTCACCGGGCAAGCCATCGATTTTGTATTGGCAGTCGCTCCAGCGCATCACCGATTCTCCGACCCGCTGAAAGACCATGGCCACACCATCGGCGCAGAGGTGTTCCTGCGTGGCGCATTCGGCCACGGTGTACTCCAGGACTGGCCCGTTGGGTGTGGACGCGGTAGTGCAGGTTTTATGATCGTGTGCGAAAGTTTCTCCCTGGGTGGTGTTGTCCTCGTAGACGACCCACTCCCCGTCGATCAGATGGGCCTTGGTCTCCCGGAGCGTATAGGAGTTCTCCAGGTACTCGTAATAGGCCGACAAATCGCGCGGCCTCAAGACGTTGCGCTGATAGAGCCTCTGTGACGTGTAATTCCGGGTCCATCTTTCCGTTGCCGTCTCGTGATAGAAGGTCTCGAAAGAGACCCCACCGGTAAGCATCGACAGAGTTTGATTCGCCGTGCCGACGATTTGCAGATTCCCGTTCACGACACCCAGCGTGGAGATTTCCCCTACCGTCTGTTCCGTTGTCGTCGTGGCCAGCACCGGCTCCACCGGGTCGTCGTAGGGACCTCCTCCTGTGGAGTAATAGGCGGGACGGCTGGTCGTGACCGCTCTCACGGCCTTGCCCCAGGCGAAGTGGATGGGGGTCCAGGATAGCGGTAGCGACAGAACGGTGAGCGGGGTTGCCAAAATGGCCCCGATGACGACGCCTCCGACACACTTGGCCATGGCCACCGTACTGCCGGGAATCAGCGTCCAAGGGGACAATGTGGTGTCCGCAGCCACGACGCCGACGCTCTCGGCGGCCCCGGATACCCGGATAAGCTCGTTATCCCGGATCATGTAGGGCATGCGCTGGACGAGTGTGGCGGCGTTGACGTCCTTGAAGAATACATAGAGGTGACCCGCATTGAGGGCGGCTCCGACGACGCTCCCCGGCGCGGTCCAGATGATCCGGCCCCCTTGATAGACTCTGCCGGAGGGCTGGTAGCTGCCGAGGTAGCCGTCCGCCGGACCGTCCCAGGTGACTGCGAGATGCTTGTTGGGGAGGAGAGCGCCTCCCCCGCCGCCATCGATGCCGTATTCCGTGGAGGCGCACATCTGCCCGGCCAGCCGGGAGGTGCAGGGGGTTGCCACATATCCATTAAACCGCTTGACAGCCGGAAACCCCGGCGGGAGCGGAACCGTCCACCATTTCGTTTTCAACCCGTACATCTGACCCGACCCGGCGCAACGCACGAGGTATTTGTATTTTTCCGTGGGTTCGGCGGCCATGGTTACGGCAAGCACAAAGGGGCCGAAATCGTTAGCCATTGGCGATCCTCAAAGTAGTGGTTGATCCGTTCTCCCCACCAAAAACCGTTTCAGACATCCGGATGAAGTCGTTGCCGGTGGACTGGCCGTTGGCATCCAGAATCGGGACCGTCACGGTCTTCCTCCTGGACTTATCCTCCACCAACACTTGGTTGGCCGGGGCTTTGGCCCCTTCTTTGATCCTGGAATCGCGCACCTGTACCGATGGGACTCCTCCCGGATTGAAACGGCGGGCGACCTTGCCGGAGGCGATGCGGCCTGTTGCGGAGATGGCCATGATGCGCACGGGAGGAACCTCTGTGGCCTCGATGCTGCCGCAGATCCAGGCGTCCTGCATGCACCGGAACTGCGCCGACGAGGCGATTTTCTCCCCGGTGTCGTAGTAAAATTCAAAAAGGGAATACTCGGTCCAGTATTCGACCAGGAGTGCCCCAAAGGTCTCGCCAGTCGCGAAAAACTCACCCCTTTGCCGGTCGTAGCGCGGCGTGGGCATCGGCTCGCCCTTGGCGGAAAAGAACGGCCACTCCCCCAGGGTGAGACAGTCCGGCTCGCCGTAGGGCCACCGCAGCGCCTTGCGGACCTCCCCGGAAAACTCGACTCCTTCCACCACCTTTTCCCGGCGCCGACCAAGGGGTTTGGCCCGATTGATGGGGACCCTGGTCCCCCCCGGCATGGGGGGGGTGAAAAATCCCGGCGGGATCTCCGGGGTGGAAAAAACATACTCGCCGCTGTCGATGCGGAAGGTGACGCCATCCCCCAGCTGGGCGGGGCAGTAGAGCTTGACCCGCTTGACGCCCGGCGCAACCATGCGCAAGGGGCTGTAGTTGCTGTCGTTGAAATACCGCCACTTGCCCCAATGGTCCACCTCGACGCAGAGGTCCAGATACTGGACCTGCACCGGGGCGTCGCCCCCCTGGTCGTCGTCATCGGTGACCAGCTCAAAGGGCAGCTTGGCAAGGCGGGAGTTGAATGCGATTTGGAGGCTGCTTGAAACCGTACCACTCATAACAAGTCCCCTCCCACCCATCCCTTGACCATGAATGCGCGACCGATCGGCTCCTGACGCTCCAGCAGCGAGAAGGTGAGACGCTCCTGCCTGTCCACCGGATTCCGGTTCAGGACGGAAAACGCCAAGGTCTCGCCCTGCGTGACTGGCCAGGAGAAACCGATCAACACCCCCGTTGCCGCATCCACGCCGGTCCGGAAAGCCACCGTGAGGCGATCCTGCCGGTCAAGCCCTTGGCCAATACCGATACAATCCCCCATCTCGACAGGGGTGTCCCCGAAACGGAGAGAGTCGCCCCGGTCAACGTAACGGTCCCCGAATGGCAGGGTGGCCTGAGCCGCAACCTGCCCCCCGAAAGGCAGGATGGTTTGTGCGCCAAACCTGTCCCCGAAGGGCAGTACGGTTTGTGCGCCAAACCTGTCCCCGAAGGGCAGTACGGTTTGTGCGCCAAAACCATCCCCGAAAGGCAGACTGGTTTGCGCCGCGACGGACATCAGACCGACTCACCGTTGACGGCCACCACGACGTTGTTGCCGGCCAGAGTGCCGCAACCGGCGGGCACTTTGTATTTTAACCAGAAAGGATAGGCTGCCGGGTGGGTTTTGAAGGTGAGGGTGTTTCCGGTTGCCCAGGTACCCCCCCAGCCCGAAGCCGGAAGGGTGAAGTACGGTCTGGAGAAGGTGGCGTTGGTGGGGGCGAAGTCCGCCCCGTTGGTGCTGCCACCGCCCGCCGCCCCCACCGTATCGCCGACACAGGTGAAGGCGGTGGCGGAAGTGAAGGTGAGGGTCCAGGTCTGCTCGATACCGCCGATGGCGTCGGGAATCAGGATGTCGGGGCTTGTTCCGCTGCCGTTCCAGCCATCATAGGTCCCGGAGGCAGAGGAGAGGCTCCAGTCGCTCGCCGTGGCCTCGATGCTTCCGGCCTCGATGCAGGAGCCTACAAAGGTGTCGGCGGCGAGATAGTCATTGCCGAGGGACTGCCCCTCGGCAAAGGTCAGGGTGGCCAGATCGCCGTTCCAGGAGACCGCGTTCGAGGCCGCCAGCCGGATGAACTCCGTGACGCCCGTCAGGGAGCCGACATCGGGTTTATTGGAAATGCGGATCAGGTCTCCGTCGCGGAAGATGGCGTCGGCAGCCGCCTCCGTGGCCACCGCGACGGATGTGGCTCCGAGCGAGGCATTGGCGTTGAGCGGACCGCAGCCATAGAGCCTCTCGCTGCCGGTGATGCCCGATTGGGTGTCGGTCTGGGTTGCGGGAAAGATCGTCACCCGGTCACCCGCCTGGGTCGGCTTGGCGATGAAAAGGCGGGCCGAGGTCAATGGCAGATTGTCGGCGTTGGCCACTTTGCGGAAGAGCTTGCGGTACCGGGTGATCCCGGCAGCCCGCTCCGCTTCGGAAACGTTTGGCAGCACGTTGTTGATGACGCTGTCGGCTATGGCGGTGGTAGCCATGCGGCCACCGTTTCCCGAGGTGTCGTTGCGCACCTGGGAGGGGTAGAGCTTCAGCTCGGAGGAGACGATCATGGGGGCACCTTATACGGTCATGAGCCGGATCTCTCCGGCGTAGTGGTCATGTCCCGGCCAGAGGGGCTCGAAGCGGCAGGCCGGGCTTTCGTGGTGGCGGAACATCACTTGGTGGCTCTCGCCGTCCCACTCCAGGATAAAAACCGCTCCCGGCTGGGCGGCCATGGCTAAAAGGGCGTCGCGGGCGGCGACGGTGGCCAGACCGTAGCCGCGTTGCAGCTCCAGGGTCACGGGGCGGCCCCCGGCAAGGGGCTGGTGCCAGACCACCTGTCTGCCGCCCAGGGTGCGGGCCGTCTCCTGGGCCACCGGAGACCAGCTGAAGCGGTCGGTCCACTGGATGCCGGGGGGCAGGTCGAGGCTGCCGAGGCGTTTCATGCCAGCCCCCTTTCCAGCTCGCGGGCGGCGCGGACAAAGTCACGCATGGCCTCTCTTGGCCCGGTCATCCTTGTGGGCTTGCCGCCCAAATTGAGAGTAATGGTGCCCAGCTCTTCAGCGGCGCTGCCGGAAAGGGTCGCGGTACGATCGGAAACAGGCGGGCGCAGCTCGGGGATGTTGATGTGGCGCACCAGCCCGCCGCCGGCGAAGCGGGGCAGGCGGGAGGGATCCAGTTGCATGGCGTTGAGGGCATCCATCAGCGGCACGCCGAAATGGCGCACCGCCTGGGACTTGATGACGTACTCCCCCGGCGCCAGCAGCGCCGGGATGGAGTCCACCCCCTCGCGCCCCACGGAGGGGGTCATGCCGCCCCGCGAAAAGGCCAGCGCCCCCACCAGCCCTCCGGCGGCGTGGGCCTCGGCGGTTTTGGTGAGGGTGGTGATGGTGATGGTCTTGTCCTGTAATGCGGCCAGCCTGGCTTGCAAGTCGCCGAGCGCCGCCTGCGCCTGGGCCACCTCGGCCTTGACGGGGATGGTCTTGTCTTCCTTGAGGTTCTCCAGGGCCTTGTTCAGCACATCGACCTGGGCCTTGGCCTGCTGCACGCCGTTCAGGGCCGCATCGGTCTTGCCCTTCTGGGTCTCCACCTGTTTGGTGGCGATGGCCTCGGCCTGCTGGTCCACCCGAGCCGATAGCTGCATGGCCTCGGCATAGGCCTTTTGCGCCGTCTCGGCATCCTTCAGGGCCGCGCTCTGCTTGAGGACCTCGTCGGTGTATTTGCGGGCCTCGGCGCTGGCCTTGGCGGCGTTTTCGAGATCGCCCCTGCCCAGCGCCTGGTTGGCGCTGCCCATCATCATGGCTGCCTTGACCCGGCCCTCCTCGACCTCCTGCACCCGGTCCGCCTCGGCGGCCTCCTCGGACATGCCGCGACGTTTGATGTCGCGCAGGGTGGAGCGCTCGCCGCTGCGGCGGTCGAGGTTATCCTCGCGCAGCTTCCTGATGCGCTTGACCGCCTCTTCCTCCTTCTTCAATTCCTCGTCGAGGGCGTGACGCGCTGCCTGCAGCGCCTGTTCGGCGGCCTGCTTTTTGGTCTCCAGGATGCCTTTGATCCGCTCCTTTTCTTCCTTGGCCAGCTTTTCCTGCAGGGCGGCCAGGGCCTTTTCCTTGGCGGCGATATCATCGCTCAGGCGGATGCGCTGCCGGGCATGGTCGGTGAGGGTCTTGGAGAGGGCCTCGACCTTACGCTTGGCCTCCTCGAAGCTCATGGCGCCTTTTTTGACCTCGCCGGAGAGGGCCAGGATGGTCTCCGCAGCACCACTCTGGCCCAGATCGACCCCGGCATCCCTCATGCCGCCCATCTGCTCGGCAAAGTATCTGGCCTGCTCGCCGGCGCGTTTGGCGGTTTCGCCCAGGGCTTTTTGCTCCTCAGCCATCTTGCCCATGACGTAGGACGCGCCCGCCCCCGCGACGGCGATAAGCCCCAGGACTGCGCCCACGGGGGTGGCCAGGAAACCGGCGGCGGCGAGGGTGGCCGCCTTGAGAGCCCCGCCAAGGGTGGTCAGAGCGGTCACCGCACTGCCCGCCGCCATGCCGATCTGCAACAGAGCGGCATCCTTGGCCAGGATCAGGGCCTGGGATAGCTTGCCGGTGGCGATGGCCGCCGTGGTGCTGCCGGCCCCGACCAGACCCAGGGTGGAGACCCACGACAAGCCCGTCACCGCCGCAAAAGCCCCTTGCGCCGCCGCCGCGCTCAGTGCGGCCACCTTGTAGGCCACATAGGCCTCGGCCACCGTGGTGATGGCCCCGGCGTTGGCCGTCAGCCCCCGCACCAGATCCGCCAGTCCGACACCGAGGCTTTTCAGCCCCTCCGTCGCTTCCGGGCTGTTGAGGGCCTTGGAGAGGGCATCCCCCATCTGCGCCAGCGCCGGGTTCAGCTCACGCGCGATCAGATCCTTTTTTTCAAACAGGGTGTTGAAAAGCCTGTTGAAGCCGGACTGCGCCCCCTTGGCGGCCTGTTCCGCCGCCGGGGCGAACTCCTTGAGAAGCAGATCGGCCAGCTTGGGCAGCAGATCCTTGGCCATCACCTGCCCCTGCTCCAGCATCTTGCCCAGCTCCACCTCGGTGACGCCCATGGCGCGGGCCGCAAGGCCAAACGCGCCGGGAAGACGCTCGCCGAGCTGGCCTTTCAACTCTTCGGCCTGGACCGTTCCCTTGGACATCATTTGGGATAGGGCCAGGAAGGCCCCTTTGGTTTCGTCGCCAGAGAGTTTCATGGCGGTGGCCGCCGTGGCCACCGCCGTGAAGATGTGACGGGTATCGTTGCCGGCCACCCCGGAGGTCTTGGCCGCGACGGCGAACTTGCCGTAGGCCTCGGCGGCGGAATCGAGCTTGAGGCCCAGCCTGTCGGCCTCGCCCCGCACGAAATCCAGCTCCTTGCCGGCTCCCTCGCTGGAGCCCGCCATGGTGACCAGCACGGCATTGATGCGCTCCATGGCCAAGCCGGACTCGATCACCGACTTGGCCAGGGCCGCGAAACCGATGCCGGCCAGGGCGCTTTGCAGCGCCCCGAAACCGGAGGCCAGGGAGGTGGAGGACGAGGTGGCGGATTGGAGCGCGGAGGCGGCGCTTTGGGCTGCGGGCACATGCGCGGCCAGGGCCACGGCGGCGGCGGATGCCTGGGACTGCATGCCGGATAGGGCTTGATTGCCCCCGGACATAGCCCGATGGATACGCCCCGCCGCAGCCTCGGAGTCGCTGCCCATGGCCTGCATGCCCTGGGCAAGACCCTGCCGCGCCGCATCCACGCCGCGACCGACGCCGGCCAGGGCGCTTTGCAGCGCCCCGAAACCGGAGGCCAGGGAGGTGGAGGACGAGGTGGCGGATTGGAGCGCGGAGGCGGCGCTTTGGGCTGCGGGCACATGCGCGGCCAGGGCCACGGCGGCGGCGGATGCCTGGGACTGCATGCCGGATAGGGCTTGATTGCCCCCGGACATAGCCCGATGGATACGCCCCGCCGCAGCCTCGGAGTCGCTGCCCATGGCCTGCATGCCCTGGGTGAAGCCCTGCCGCGCCGCATCCACGCCGCGAATGAAGGCGGCGGGATCGGCACGGAGAGAGATCTCGACGGTGTTGTTGCGCAGGCTCATGGTCCAGTCCCGAAAAGGATGATTCAGACTGGCTTATGATCGGTCTAAAGAGGGGCGAGGTCTTTTAAAGCGGTTGAAAAAATGGGGGGTGAGGGGTTGGTCAACGGAGGCCCTCACCCCCGGCCCCTCTCCCGGAGGGAGAGGGGAGAAAGGCAGTAGCCCCTCTCCCTCCGGGAGAGGGGTTGGGGTGAGGGAATGGGTATCTGCGAAACGGTTTCAGCCTCCCGCCTCGTTGGCCCACTCGATGGCGTGGAGAAACAGGGTCAGGGAGTAGTCCCAGACCCTGGTATGGCCCCGCCCGATCAGGATGAAGCAGGCTCTCTCGATACGTCGGGCTGCTGTTGCCGGATCTGTCGGCCCAGCTCCGCGAACCGCCCTCTGATCTGAAAAAAACGCGGGTTGACCTCCTTGCAAGCCGCCGCCACCTGCTCCAGCTCGGCGGGGGTAAGATCCAGAGCGGTTTCCCGCGTGAGGTCGGTCATCCGGAGGATCTCCGGTAGGATTGCATCCTCAAGCAGAAAGGCCTCGACGGGATCCATCGCCTGCAACGTCTCCCCCGCGCTGTTGAACAGCTCGATCACCTCCCGCGCGGACAGCTCGTGGCAGGTGATCTCGCGGTCGGCGAGGGTGAGCTTCTTTTCACGTCCTGAAATGGCCATAAAACACTCCCCTATCAGAGTACCGCCTGCTCTTTGAAGTATTTGCTGATGCCGTCGCCGGTCTGGTTCGGATCCATCAGCAACTCGCCGGTCAATTCCAGCGTGGCGAATTTGTCCCCCTTGTAGTCGCGTTCCTTCGCGGCGCCGAATTTGACACGCCAGACGTAGACATTGAGCGGTTTGCCGTCCATGGCGTTGTTCACACCCTCGAACAGCAGAAACATCTCCCGGCCCGAGGTGAGCATGGCCTGGACATCGGCCTGTTTGGGATAGGTGTAACTGACCTTGAGTGAGTCGCCATCATCGATGGAGGAGGCTTCCGGAATGGTGATGCCGGCCCCCGAAACCACATAGTCCGTCTCGGCGTTATAGGTAGTCAGGCCATCCTGCGACTTGACCACCACGCTTGCGGCCCCGGACTTGGCCAGTAATACCAGCCCGCCCGTGCGGGCCGTAACCACCTCGTCCGTGCTGGATCCGGCAGCGATGTCCGTAGCCTCGCCCCCCAAAGCCAAGGCCAGGTTCTCGGGCCGGAGGTCTTTCAGGACCAGCGTGAAGGTGGCCCCGGTGATGCGGCTGAAAGACGACAGAACCCCCCCTCCCGGAGAGTCGGTGTCTTCGAGCTTTTCGCTCTTTTCGGCGATGCCGATTTTGACTGTCTCGGTGTTGCCGACATACCGCAGTGGGGCTGTCGGAGTCGCGTAGGGTCGGAGATGGACTTTCCCCGTGCCGTTGTAGAAATAGCCGCTCATCTTTTGGTCTCCTGATCAGCCCATGCCGAGGGCTTGTCGATACAAATGGAGCAAATGCTCCTCCTCATCCACCATGTGTCTGTCCATCTTGCGCTGCCGCAAAATCTGCCGGATCACCTTGCTGTTAAATCCGGCGCTCCGGGCCTCGGCGAAGGTGTCCCGGATGTGTTGCCCGAGAGCTGCTCGCTCTTCTTCGAGGCGCTCCAGCCGCCTGATCATCTGCTGCAAATGCGCTGCGGCCTCGATCAGTTGGTCGCTCATGCGGTTTCCTCCTGGAGGGGCGAAATAAACGACACCGTGCCGGAGTCGTATTGCGCCCCGATGACGATGGGGGGATCTTCTGTGCCTTTGATCCGGCGCAGGAAATGATCTTCCGGCGGTTCCCATTCTCCCGCCCCCCCCCCCCCCCCCCCCCTTTTTTCCACCCCCCCTTGCGGGGTAAA